>NZ_JBCOSQ010000011.1:86598-96774 GCF_040920905.1 Butyricimonas sp. RTP31003st1_G1_RTP31003_210430
TACAAACGCTTCAATCCACGGGCTGACTTCATCTTCCTTCCGATCCTCGGCATAATATGCCCAGTTCCACGGGTGAAGAGAACGTTCCAAGTGAGGCATCATTGCCAAGTGACGCCCGTCTTTACTACAAATAGCTGCCGTGGCAAAAGGTGATCCATTCGGATTCGCCGGGTAAGTGTCATGGCTGTATCGAAGTGGAATATTATATTCTTCCTGTCCGTAAGGTAATTGGAATTGTCCCTCTCCGTGAGCCACCCAGATTCCCAAACGAGATCCGACTAATGACTTCAATAACACGGAATTGCTCTCCACGACATCCACGCTCAAGAATGCGGATTCCAGTTTGTGGGATGCATTATGCAACATCTTCGCCTTCTCGCCATGTTCCGGGTAGACCAAGTCTAGCTCAACCATCAACTGGCAACCGTTACAAATACCCAAGCTCAAAGTATCTTCACGTTTATAGAAGTTTTCCAAAGCCACCCGAGCCTTTTCGTTATATTTGAAAGCTCCGGCCCACCCTTTAGCAGAACCAAGCACGTCCGAGTTCGAGAACCCGCCAACGAACACGATAAAATTCACGTCTTCCAAAGTCTCTCTTCCGGAAACAAGGTCTGTCATGTGAACATCCTTCACGTCAAAACCGGCCAAGTGCATCGCCCATGCCGTTTCCCGCTCGCACTGACATCCTTTCTCCCGGATAACGGCAGCTTTTATACCCGAAGGTTTAACACGGTTAACATCCAATCCATATTGGGAAAGCTTACCGCTGAATGAAGGTGCAAACTTGTATTTCAGATCATGATTCTTATAGTTTTTATATCTTTCAAGGGCCAACTCATTGCCACTCTGACGACGATCTAACAAATAAGATGTCTTAAACCACAAGTCTCTTAATGACGGAATATCCAAATGGAAGTTTTTACCGTCTTTCTTGATATTCAACTTTCCGGCCTTACCCAAGCGTCCCAAGAAATTGTAAGCCACTCCCGCTTCATCCAAGATAGCGGCAACCTTCTTGCAATCCTTAATCTGTACTAGTACACCCGGATTCTCCGCGAACAAGATCTTCACGATGTCCTTTTCAGCTAGGTAAGAAAAATCAATATCCAATCCCAAGCGATTATCGGCAAAACACATTTCCAACAAAGCCGTGATCATACCTCCGGCAGAAATATCGTGTCCGGCTAAAACATACCCTTCCTCAACCAAACGCTGTATTGCCATGAAAGCATTCACGAAATAATCGGCATCCTTTACATCCGGGGTCTCTTTACCTACCCGGTTCAACACTTGAGCAAAACTGGAACCTCCCAATTGCAATTTATCAAAAGAGAAATCGATATACACGATTTCAGAATCCTGATCCGGTTTCAGTACCGGAGAAACAATCTTCTTCACATCGGTAACCTCACCCACGGTAGAAATAATCACGGTTCCTGGGGCGTACACCTTATCCTTACCATACTTTTGCGTCATGGAAAGAGAGTCTTTCCCCGTCGGGATATTAATTCCCAACTCGATGGCAAAATCACTGGCAGCTTGTACGGCTTTATATAAACGGGCATCTTCACCGGCATTTTTACAAGGCCACATCCAGTTAGCAGACAAGGAAACACCTTTAATTCCCTGTTCGATAGGAGCCCAAACCAAATTCGTCAAGGCCTCTGCAATAGCCAATCTCGAACCGCAAGCCGGGTTTGCCAATGCCGCTACCGGAGCGTGCCCGATGGACGTGGCAATACCTCTTTCTCCTCGATAATCGAGAGCCATGGCTCCCAAGTCATTCAAAGGTAACTGTAAAGGTCCGGCGCATTGCTGACGGGCCACACGACCGGTAATAGAACGGTCAACTTTACTTGTCAACCAATCCTTACAAGCAACAGCCTCAAGCTGCAAAACTTGCTCGATATATTCTTCAACTTTATCTTCACTATATTCAACATCGGCGAAATGTTCTCTTTTGGTTTTATCCTCCATCACTGTTTTCGGGGGATTTCCGAACATATCCGTCATCTCCAGATCAATGGGTTTCTCTCCGGTTCTGGCATCTTCAAACACGAAACGATGATCTCCCGTGGTCTCCCCGATCACGTACATCGGAGCCCGTTCCCGATCAGCCACACGCTGCAAGGTTTCCACGTCCTTTGCTTTCATCACAAGGCCCATCCGTTCTTGGGATTCATTTCCCACGATCTCTTTGTCGGAAAGAGTCGGATCACCGACAGGCAATTTCTCCAAGTGAATCAATCCACCTGTTTCCTCCACCAGCTCGGACAAGCAGTTCAAATGTCCTCCTGCCCCGTGGTCGTGAATAGAAACAATCGGGTTTACATCGCTCTCGGCCATAGACCGGATGGCGTTACATACCCGTCTTTGCATTTCCGGATTGGAACGTTGCACCGCATTCAACTCGATAGCGTTGGCATATACTCCCGTATCCACGGAAGAAACGGCCCCACCACCCATTCCGATGCGGTAATTATCCCCTCCTAGCAAAACAACCTGTTCGCCAACCTCCGGGGTCTTTTTCATGGCTTGTTCTTTATTACCAAAACCGATACCACCTGCCTGCATGATTACTTTATCGTAACCATACGTCTTTTCGTGTTCCTCATGCTCGAACGTGAACACGGAACCCACGATAAGGGGTTGTCCGAATTTATTTCCAAAATCAGATGCCCCGTTAGAAGCCTTGATCAGAATATCTTCCGGAGTCTGGTATAACCATTTCCGAGGATCAATAGCCGATTCCCAAGGACGACCTGCCTCCAAGCGCGGATATGATGTCATGTAAACGGCCGTGCCTGCCAACGGAAGTGATGCTTGTCCCCCGGCGATACGGTCACGGATCTCACCACCGGAACCGGTTGCCGCCCCGTTAAAAGGCTCTACCGTGGTCGGGAAGTTATGAGTTTCCGCTTTCAATGAAATAACCGTGTTAATATCTTTTTGCGTGTAGAAATCCGGTTTGTCCGGTGTTGCCGGGGCAAACTGCACCGTGGCCGGTCCTTCAATGAAAGCGCAGTTATCTTTGTAGGCCGAAACAATCCGGTTCGGGTTCGTTCGGGAAGTTTTCTTGATCATGGAGAACAAAGACTCTTCTTGTTCTTCCCCATCAATAATAAATGTACCTCCGAAAATCTTATGACGGCAATGCTCGGAATTCACTTGTGAAAAACCGAAGACCTCGGAATCTGTCAACTGACGGTTTAATTTCTTGCTCAGACCTTCCAGATAAGAGATTTCATCTTCATTCAGCGCCAATCCCTCCTGTTGGTTATATGCCCGGATATCCTCGATATACACGATCGGGTCCGGTTTCTTGTCAATGGTAAACGTATCTTGATTCAGGCCCTTGTAAAATGCTTGAAGCATCGGGTCAAAAGCCGCTTTTTCATCTTCCACACGAGTAAACTCCTCTATCCGCAAGATACAGGAAATACCCATATTCTGAGTAATCTCCACGGCATTAGTACTCCACGGGGTAATCATTTCCCGACGAGGTCCCACGAAAAAGCTTTCCAGTGAATCGCTTTGAACTTTCTTAGCCCCACTGAATAACCATTCTAACTTACTTACATCTAAAGGATTTTCCGATTCTTTATAGTGTACGGCATACACTGTTGCATCTTTTTGATAGAATACTATAGCCATGTGTTTTATTTGTTTATTTTCAACTACACGTATTTGCACCGCGAATATAATAAAAAGCGGGCAAATAAACCTATCCGATCTTCAATTTATGATCTCAGACTTTGGAGATATTTTAAAGTGAACACCTTTCGGCTCCATAAAGTCTGCATAACCCCGCGTAACGCAAGGTAAACCAAGAAAGCCAACCATAACATATGATTATTCGTAGCCCCGGAAAAACAATAATAGATCACAAAAAAACTACCGGAAGCCACCAGCATGGCCCATAACATAAAACGGGTAGCCGTGGCCCCGATCAGAATTCCATCCCACAGAAAAGCAGCAAATCCCGCTAGCGGAATAGCAAGCACCCAGTAAAAATAATGCCCGGCAGTCTCTATCACGACCGTGTCATTCGTTAACAATCCCAAGAAATTCTCTCCTCCTATCCCGTACAATAACGTGAAAACCAATGATAAACCGACTCCCCAGCCGAACAATGCCTTCACCGCCCGTTTCAATTGTACCAAATTACAGGCTCCCACGTAACGCCCCAACAGAGCTTCCCCCGCGTATGCAAAACCGTCCATGATATAGGAAAACAAGGTAAACAACTGCATGAGCAATGTATTAACAGCCAGAATTACATCTCCTTGACGGGCTCCTGTTGAAGTAAAGAATGTTGTCACTCCGATCAAGCAAAGTGTCCGAAGAAATATATCCCGGTTCACGGCAAAAAAACGCCGCATAGCCATCAATTGAAGACTTCCTCTAAACGTGATCCGTCCCCGCAGTTCTTTGTAATTATAAAACCAAAGCCACCAAGCCATCATCACTCCTGAATATTGCGCAACAACTGTCCCCAAAGCCACGCCTTCCACCTTCATCCCGAACAAAAAGACAAAACAGGAACTACACACGATATTAATCACGTTCATCACAATGGCAATATACATCGGGTAACGGGAATTCTGCATTCCGATAAACCACCCCGTGAATCCGTATTGTGCCAACACCGCCGGGCCCCCCCAAATACAAATTCTAAAATAAGTGACCGCATATTGTTCCACCTCCGCACTTGTATCCAATAGTCGAAAAGCCAGCCGTTCTATCGGGTATTGCAGAATCAACATGGCCAAGGCTGAAAATAAACCGACACTCACCGCCTGCACAAGTACCCGTATTTCAGCATCTTTATCTTTCCGACCGTATGCTTGTGAAGTCAACCCACTGGTTCCCATTCGTAGAAAACCGAAATTCCAGTAAAGAATATTAAATAACAATCCTCCCACCGCGATGGCACCAATATAGGCTGTCGCCCCTAAATGTCCCACAATCGTCACGTCCACCAATCCCAACAAAGGAACGGTAATATTAGACACGATAGAAGGAATAGCAAGATGAAGTATTCTGCGATTCATTGCTTGTACCCGATTGTATTCCTTTCTGATGTCATACTATCCAACATGGCAGGCGTGAACATTTCAACATCCTGTTTCGTGACCGAATGTTTCACATCCACGTCATTCGCTTTCTTATTCTGTGCCAAGCGCTGTACCCGATTCCGAATCATCATCTCTGCAACTAGTTTGATTAACCGGGCACTGGCATGACTACGTTTTTTATTCGCGACAATATAAGAGATAAATTGTTCCATGTGTTGTTGAGCCGTTCTCGTCATCCGGGTATTATCCGTGGCAAGATCACGTTTCAATATTTCCATTAACTGATCAGCCGTATAATCCTCAAAAACAAGAATATTAATCATGTCAGAAACCTTTTCAACCTCGTCATTGATAATCTGACGGGGAGGATCTTGTTTCGCGTATATCACGTTATAAGCCCCCGGTTGTGTTGCCAACTGATTCACAAGAATCGCCCTTACCCGATCCCGGAAACCGGAAACTTCATTCAAACTACTGGAATCTTCATCGAAGAAAAATAACCCTCCTTTCGATTGTAATAGAGCCATACCGATACTTTGTATCGCATCTTCCTCGGTCAACCCGAGTAAACGTTCTACTTTAAAACTCGTAACCTCACTTTTATCTATAATCCCCATAGCTTTATAAATACGGGCTATAATCCGGGCAACCGTTCCTTTTCCCATTCCAGAGTTCCCGGTAAAGCACCATTGTAATGATACACGGGTATTCAGTTTCGTCCCTTGTTGATTATAATGACGAGCCAAATCCACGAAATCATGAATCTGTTTTTTGAGTTTCGTCTGTCCCACCATGTGATCCAGATCCTTCAAAGCTGAGGCAATCTCTTTCTCGTCGAAAGTATCTTTATAAGAATTGGGTAGCTCGGAAGTTGCCGTCGGAATATCCACGGCCATCAATGTCGTAATCTCCTTTCGGGTAAGTTCCCGCTCCTTCCTGATCTTCATGGTTCGAGCAGATAGGTTGTGAATGGCTTTATCCACCATCTTCTCGACAAATAAAGCATTTCCAAAGAATTTATCATGCTCGTTACATACTTGGGATACCAAGTTTTTAAATGCCTCTTTCGCTTTCGGATGCAGGGTATAATTCTTCTCTGCCACCTTCTGAATCGCTATTTCCAATAACTCTTCCGGCGTGTAATCGGAAAAATGGAAATGATACGGGAAAAGAGACTTCACTCTCGGATTTCCGGCCAGAGCTTTATCCATCGCTTCCGGGTCACCACTCAATATAACAATGGTATCTCCATTATCGGTAGGTGACAATTGCCCGAAAATGACACTCAATGCCGCAGCCCCCACATTATCTTGAAACAAGGTGTGAGCATCTTCCAAGAAAAGAATACCCCCTCTTGCCTGTTCGAAAATATACATGGCAATCTGTTGTGGAGGAATGGAACCATCACCGATAATTTCCCCCCTGCTCCTGACGGTCACCATAGAACTTTCCAGAATCCCGGCCGACTCGAATATCTCCCCAAGCATTCGGGCCACAGTCGTTTTCCCTGTCCCCCGATTCCCGGTGAACAGCATATGCAAAGGCGGAATCACATCCGCATAACCATGCTTTTGTCTTTCCCGGATAAAATAGATATAATTAATATAGCTAATCAAGCTGGTTTTTAACTCTTTAGATCCAATCATCTCATTCAATGCATCAACGGATTTACTCGGATCCGGTTGTTCCAGCGTTTCGATGTCTCCCACCTGAATCAACATCATATCTTCCTTTGTATGTGTACCCTTGTGATTTGCCATCAATCGCTTGGCCATCCGTGTCGAGGCATCATCCAATCGCTCTTCTATAAACCGACCATTAGAAAAGCCGGATTCCCTCACGGAACAACAATCCTTCAACATATCGGAGAACTTATCCTCAGCCTCCGGGGTAAACTTAAATTGTCGCTTCTCCAACATTTGATGAGTAATTTCCATCAATTCCTCTGCCGAATAATCATCAAATACAAATTGGTAAGGGAAACATTTCTTCACACCGGGAATTCCTTCTGTAATTGCCTGCAAAGCCATTACATCTCCCACCATGACAACCAACAAAGAAGGTTGCTCTTGCTCCAAAATTCCCAATAACACGGTAAAAATACGCATGGCCGGATCATTCGGGTCATTTGTCGGGTACAATTCATCTGCATCCTCAATCAACAGAATACCTCCGATACTCTTCGTGATAGCCTCCCGAATCAACTGTTCTTCCGCGGCCACTCCCGGACGGGTAAAATCCTCTCTCTTATACCGATGCACTTTACCATTTGATAGTACTCCCAAACGGTAAAACATCTCTCCCGTGATCTCGGTAACCAAATGTTTACCTGTTCCCGGATTCCCCATAAGGATCATATTCAAAACCGGAAGTTTATCGTTAAAACCGTTCTCTTGTCGCATTTTCACGAATTCTGCCAACTCGTACATCCGGGTAATTTCCTCTTTCACTTTACGCAATCCCACTAACTGATACAAACGGGATAGAGCCTCTTCCTTATCTTGTGGAGTTGAAGGTTCTCCCGCTACTTCATGTACCTGCCCGTTGATTCCGGCAATTTCGTCGGTAAAATTGTAGGGTAAATCCTGCTCCCCAATCGAAAACTCCAATTGAATCACAGGCTGATCAAAACACAATACTTCAACCCTATATTTCCCTTCTTCCCAAAAATTACTCAATCCTGCCCCTAAATCCAAGGCAAAACAAAGCAAACGCTTTCCTTCCCGGTTCGGAATGTAATAATTCCCTTTAGCTACTCGATTAGCTTTTAGTATTCCGTTAGCGTCAAACACATTAATCAAAAATTCATACGTCCATTCACTCGATAAAAAATTCTCTGCCACCAGATAGAACCGAACGTCTTCCAATCCTTTGGCTGCAAAGGCCTGATACGAGTGAGGACGCTGCACATCAGGAGCTTCCTCCACACATTTGTCAAACCCAATGTCCAACAATTGAAAATAATCCCGGAACAAATCATGCGGTTCCAACAAATGGATTTCATCCGACACCCCGGCTTGCCCGTTTATCATCACCTGTACCCGATAAGCTCCTTCTTGAAACCTAAAGTCTGTAAAGTCCTCGACAGAAAAAGCAGTTGAAAATTGAAAAACAGACTCCGTTTCGGGGATGGTAACTTTTCCTCCTTTTTGTGCCACCAGTACAGGTTGCTCTCCATGCATATATATCAAAGCCGCCACAATCTCCGCATCCCAAGCTTTTTCATCAAACTGTTTATTTATCACTTCCGTATCCACGAACAAAGTTTCGACCTCGTTCAAGCGGAAAACCGTACGATAATGCTTGTTTCCGGTAAAATCAATTACCTCGCTACAACTTGTGCGAATACTCTTGAACTTGAAATTTATATCTGTAGCAGTCTGATCTTTTGACGCTTTTGATTTTTTGGCCTTCTCCACCATAACTCGTTTGTTTTACATTTATTTTTCAATCCCCCCATCTGATCCTCCCTTGCATCCAAAATTAGTTTTATTTTTTATAAAAGACTACTTTTGCAACGTATTATTTAAAATCAAAAAGCATGCTAAAACATATTGTCATGTGGAAACTCAAGGAGTTTGCCGAGGGAAAAACAAAAGCAGAGAACGCATTAATCATGAAAGAAAGCTTGGAAAGACTGGTCGGGATCGTTCCGGAAATCATATCATTACAGGTCGGGATCAATGAAAAGGAATCCGATATGGCATACGATGCGGTCCTAATCTCCACTTTTGCCGATGCCGAAGCGCTCGCCCGTTATAAAGTTCATCCGGAACACGTGAAAGTCAGCGACTATTGTAAGAAAATCAGGGAAGGACGAGTATTTGTTGACTTCCATGAATAAAAAGATCAACTCTTTCATGCATTGGAGAACAGATCTAAAATAGACTTCAGGAGGGATGTTTAAACATAAAGTTTTGTCCCTCCTTTGTCAGTCTAAAAATTCATACCAAGACTATCCAAATACTTTTTATTTTCAACCGCTCTATTTATTGATTCTAATATAGTCTCACATAATATTTCTTCAGAAATTTCTTTACCTATATTAGTTGAATAAATTGGCTTTCCTTTTTTGTAATAAAGAAAATACTCTACTCCCCCCACACGAAATATTTTAAAATCTTTTGAATCAGCCTCTCGTAACCTCTCTGGAAACCATTTTATAATATCCCCCCAATTTTCTGAAAATCTACTTAAAATCCAAGTATCTTCTTTTCTTTTCGCTAGCATACTATACTCTAAACATCCATCTTTTGAAATGGCAAAATACAAGTCATTTGACACGACAAGACTCTCTCGTATTTTTTCTGGAGAAGGATCCTTGTAAAAAATTGCAGTATCAAAATCGTAATATGGTAATAACGTAACATCTGTGCTATCTATGTTTAAAATTGCGGTAAAAGAAAATGGAGGTTCTATCGTCCTACTCTTTCCTATAAATTCTAAAACCATTTCTTTGATTTTACTTATAGCATTCATTTCATTACTAGTCAACGGAACACCTAATCCATGAGTTTTTTTATTATCACTTATTGCATTTGAACAATTGAATAATAAAAAAGCAATACAAATGATTTTTTTCATAAATAAGCTATTTATATTAATAATTCTGTGAAAAATCAAATCCTTTATTTCAACTATTTTCCATATTGCAACTATATAGGAAAATTTTCACACACAATTTACGAATAAAAATATAGAAAACAATAAAAATCTTATCGTTTTTTAGAATCAAGATTATAAATAGGATATTTATAAATATCTGCATTTTGGGCTACCGTTCCCATGAGTAGTATGACGGCTTGGGGGTTTGGCATGGCCCCCCTCATGTTGATGACCCTCTTGTAATCCCTGTTCAGCCTTTCGATCCAGTTGGTGGTGTAAATCATCCCCCTGATTTCCCTCTCGTACTTGAAGTAGGTGAAATAGAACCTGTACCTGTCGTGGCAATATCTTTTCAACACGGGATAACTCTTCTGCCACCTGGCAATAAACTCTTTAAATTTTTCGAAAGCTTTTTCCGGGGAGATCTCCCACTGGTCGGGAGCACAGATCTGTTTAAGTTCTTCCATGACCTGTTTCTTGTCCCTGGGCT
>NZ_JBCOSQ010000012.1:0-95794 GCF_040920905.1 Butyricimonas sp. RTP31003st1_G1_RTP31003_210430
ACACGGCTTTATCTTCGGCATAACGTATCGCCTCTTCCATCCATTTTTTCTGCATTTCCGGGTACAGCGTGTTTTGCTGGGGCAGAACAATCACGTCAGCCTGATGGTCAACAGCATAACGAATGGCTAACGCCATATCCTTCAAATAAGGTTCACCTTTACCGGCCGTAACACGCAAGGCCATGATCCGGGCCTGATCCATGATGCCATCACCACCTCGAGCGTTTCCCCGTCGAGCCCCGATCACACCAGCCTGCATGGTCCCTAGCGCGGCATCGGATGTTAACAATACGTTATTCCCGTATCTCGTATCTTTTATATCTAAATAATTATCCCCGATCACATCTTCACGGCCATCATTACCATATCTTTTCAAAACATTCATGTACTCGACCTCGGCCCTTTCCACGGCTGTCATCACGAAATTTTCATAAACCACGCTTAAATCCTCTGTTTTATAGACCTGAAAACCCAACGCGATAAGCGTGAATGCGATATCCCGCAACGTGTCGACCGGGCCATTCGGATCATAACAGGTCTGGAATTGCTCTTTTGTTATTTTTTGTCCCGGATATTTTGTCTCCAGCTCGCTTTTGAATTTATCCCCGTACTCCCGGATAACGTACCCAATTTGCCAGCCACCGTATTTCTTGGCAATCTCCGACTCCGGGAGTACCCGTGTTTTGTAGTACACGTACTCGGACAGATTTTCCGGGGCCGGGACCAGAGTCCTTTTGCCATCTATGATTTTAAAAAACTCCCCGTTGCTCGTGATATAATCGGCGTATTTGTCTTTAAGACGAAAGAATTCACGATCTCCTTCACGCGTGATCGTCTCCATGACCCGCCCATCCTTTCCACCTAGGAAATTCCAGCCATTGATGTCATCCACCAGCCCGTTTTTATCATCATCCTTCCCGTTTGCCTTCTCTTTCGGGTTAACCCAGACGGCTTGTTTCAAATCCTCGTGTTCCACGTCCAAGCCCGTACCGATCAAAGCTACAACAGGTCTTTTCTTTATTTTTTTTTCTTTCAGGAACTCGTAAGCCTTGTTCACTTCCGCACCGTACACCCCGTCTTGATCGAAAGAACAATTATACCAATCCAGATCTGATTGTTTCTTGGGTATTTGGACCTCCTGCTTTACAAGTTGTGCCTCCACCGCGGAGAAACACAATCCCGTGACGAATAATAATAAATATTTTTTCATTGATTTACTGTTACAATATTATACAATACGAAATCTCTACATTTTTCTTGCTTTCACGATAGCATCCTTCACTTGTTCCCCTCTCAAACCCCGTTCCATGATTCGCCCTTCCCGATCAATCAGCACGATAAAAGGGATACTGTAAAAGCCATAAGCTTTTTGTATCGTGTTCGGAGCATCGCCAACGGTGAAACCTTCCTTGTTCCACAGCATAATCCAAGGTAAATTTTCCGTTTCAAGCATTCGCCGCCAGTCCTTCTCCCGCTTGTCAAGAGAGATACTGATGAACACAAGATCCTCCCCTTTCAACTCGTCATATATCGGTAACAGGTTTTTCATTTCCTGACGACAAGGTCCGCACCAAGAAGCCCAGAAATCAACTAGTACAAATTTTCCCCGGAAATCACTCAAACGCACCACGCTCCCATCGGGATCGACATAGTTGAAATCGTAAGCCTTCGCCCCCACGGCGAACCGAGCCAGACTATCCACCCGGTGTGCCAGCCAGCGTGCAGAAAGAGCATCTCGTTCATTCTCCGGTACCAATTCAAGTAACATTCTGTTCGGCTCGTACGCATCCATCCCGGCCAGATAAGCCAGTGCGCTATACATGGTTCCTCGCAACTTTCCCCGTACTTCCGAGCTGATAGTTTTCTTTTTCGAGTTTTGTTCCACGGGTAACCATCCCGATAATTCCAGAAAATCGTCAATTCCGGTGAATACCAACGAACTGTTTCCCGGATTTTTTTCGTCATAAAACCCTTTAATCGTCACACTCGTGTTTACCAAATAAACCGGCTGTTTCGTACTACCAATCCACAAAACGTATAAATCCGGTTCTATCTCTTTCTGTCCAGACGCAAACACTCCATCTTTAGCAACCGGAACGGAAAGTATTACATCACCCTTTAGAGATTCAACACGAATCTCTAAAGGGGCCAATAACCGTAATTTCCCGGAAAGAGAAAAAGCGTTTTGAGCCATTCCCTTTCCGTAAATTACCAAAATAAACAATATAACTATTTTTATCTTTAGCATGATTGGTGATTAGTTTACAACAGTATCCCCGATGGCTTGCAAGTCAATGCCGTAAGCCGTTTTCATGTGGTCCACCAAAATGTCATATCTTGCCCGCACCAAACCGTTCACGTCTTTCGTCGGGTGCAGTATTCCATTGAACGTGTAATTGTTTGCCGGGTATTCTGCCGTCAGATTTTCGTAAGTTGTAGAAATAATAGCCTCGATAAAATTATCCGCATCATTCTCCAGTTTCGTCCCGCGAACAACAAAACCGCGAGAATACATATTCTGATTGGTAATTGTCGGTGTGTAAGCCACCAACGAGTAAAAATCAACACAAACGGAAAGTTTCCCGTTAGCAAGTAAACGTTTCAGAAAAGCAAGATTCACATCTACTTTGAAAGCCTTTTTTTGCTCCGGGGTCATCGTTAACACGGTTTCATTCCCCCAGTTAAACGCCATACAATCGTAACTATTATACATATTACGAGTGGTCACCTTGTTATCGGCCGTTCTCCAATCCAACTGGCTACATAAAAGTAATTTCATCGGCAAACAACGCATCAACATGGTATCACGATAAAAATTCAGAAACGACTTTTCCAGTAAATCCAATTGTTGCCCGACATAATTCTCGTCAGCATTTGCAGCAAGTAGACCCGCCGTGTAAGGATAAAGGGAGCTTTTAGAGTCCTCCACCGACTCGATCCACTGATTTACAGCCCAGTAAAGTTCTTTCATCTTGAACTTGTAAAGGATGAAAGAGTTACACCGTTCACTCCAATCCACGATCTTCTGATCATAATCATGATCACCTTGCGGGACAACATACCCGATTTCGGGGGTCTCCGTGGGTGACAAATTATCTTCGTTATCACAAGATACGATCCATGCGGAAAGACATATCAGTATATATAAAATTCTCTGTTTCATTGTATTATTCTCTTACATTTAACATTAACGCTTGTTTTGAATTAACAGGGGATTGCGATCCAATGCCAATTTCGGGATCGGTAACACGTAACGCGGATCTTCTTCGGTTAACGTGATCACTTCTTCGTTGTCAGTACTGACAAAATAAGTATGCGTGAGAGTCGGCATCCCGTAGCGACGCAAATCGAACCAGCGATGATCCTCGAAACATAACTCCCGACGGCGCTCCTCCTTGCAAAATTCCAACAAATCATTCGCATCTTGATAATCCTTAGATTCGTAAGCGACATTTCGCGTATCGTAACGATGACGTCGTAAATAATTCAGGTCACTCAAAGCCAACTTGCGATCGTTGTCGTCACCGGAAGCCATAAACTTATGCGTATACGCCTCGGCACGATTCAAGTATAATTCCGCAGTTCGAATCCCCTTGGTGCCGATCGTCAAACTTTGTTTCCCGCATTTGCGACCATAAAGCTGGTAGTAAACAGCGACTCCCTGTATAAAGCAAGCGGAACTTGAGAAATATAGAAATGGACGTAAGTCTTTATAATTCTTTTTTGTCGCATCGTTCTCAAACTCGTACAAATTCATCAGATCATCGGAAACGCCAAAAGGAGCCCTGTAATTAAAACTACCCCCGGTGTAAAAAGTACTAGTCTCTCCCACGTTACTATAGAGCCAAATCACCTCGTTACTCGTTGCCATGTTGTACACGCCAAACGCATTTGATCCCTGCCAAGCAAAAGCAGCCTCATCGGCACTCGCCAATGCGGTCAACCCGGATTTTTCGGCTAACACTTCATTGGTATATCTCAAAACTCCATCCCAGTTCTCCATGTAAAGATAAACACGTGATAAAATGGATTTTGCAGCCAATGCGTTAATTTTATATTCAGACATAACTATCGGGTTATTTTCCAACAGGTTAATTCCATCCAACAAATCCTTTTCGATTTGTTCATACACCTCTGCCACGGAATTCCTCCTGTAATAACTACCTGTTATTTCCATTTGCAATTTCAAGGGTACCCCTAGGTTTTCGTCAGGATTACCGTAATTGTATGGCAAACCATACAAATTGACCAACAAAAAGTAATACCATCCACGCATGGTCAAAGCTTGTCCCCGGAGGTTATCTTTCGATTCCTGTTCACCGGTTACTTTATCCAAGTACTCAAGTACGGTATTAGCTCCCATAATTTTATTGTAATACACCTTCCACGCATTAACTCTCTCGTGTGATCCCGCCCGTTCATTAAACATCTCGTCATCCCACGAGAAAAGAAGATACAAGTTTTCTATCGGAGATTCCAACAACTCCTGTCCTTGCGCTCCAAAACACTCAATATCGTCCGTCAAAAAATCTTGGAACGACCGAACCGTGTTACTTAGTGGGTACACTTCACCTACCATAATCTGCATCAAATCGTCAATCGACGAAGGACGTACTTCATCCAGGCTGGCTTCTTCCAGGAAATCACTACATCCTGCAAATCCCAACATGAACAAAACTAATAATAAGGTGCTATATTTCATATTCATTACTTTTATTCGTTAAAAACTTAAATTCACGCTCAACGTGTAGGTTTGAGAAATTGGCTGTGAACCGGTTGCAACTTCAGGATCACGCCCCTTGAAGTCCTTACTCACGATGATGAACGGGTTAGACACACTAAAAGTAAAGCCCATGTTTTGCGCGAACTTCTTGATCCACCCATCGGAAATATTGTAAGACAAGGTGATATTGTTACATCTTAAGAAAGAGGCATTCACCACCCGAATATCGGAATAATTATACAACAAATGCGCCCGTTCGGTAGTCGTCGGCAAAGAAATCGCTCCCCGTCCTCTTGCTGGTAACGAGGGGATATCGGTTATTGCCTCGTCTCCCGGTTTACGCCATCTCTTCACCAAATCTTTCGGCAAGTTATTATACTCGTAAGGTGTCGTGTTATTCATGTTCGAATCAAACATCGGGGCCAAGAACTTCTTACCTCCCACTTGCAAGTTGAACGAAGCCGATAATGTTAACTGTTTGTACTTTAATGAAGTATTTATTCCTCCCGTAAAGTCTGGATCAAGTTTTCCTGCGTATTTCATGTACACGGTAGCATCCGTTTCTGCAAGAAGATCATTCAAACCTTCCAAGTTGAATTCGGGACTCCCGTCAATGGATGATAACCCTGTGTATTCAAAAGCCCAAATACCTGATGACGCATAACCATCTTTATACAATCCCCCGGAAGTCGCCGCCTGCCAACTCTTCTTTGTTTCCAGAGAACTGGTGATTTTATTATAGTTTTTAGAGGTATTGAAACCCAAAGACCACAAGAAATTTTTTGTCCGTACCGGGGTCAAACTAAAGCTTAACTCCCAACCAGAATTCTTGAGCGAACCACCATTCATGGGCATACTTAACACACCATCCTCGTAGGGTAGTTCACGATTAACAATGACATCTGTCGTTTTCTTATGGTAATACTCGAATGTACCGGAAATTTTATTATTCAAAAAAACGAAATCAACCCCAACATCCGTCGTTCGAGTTTTTTCCCATTTCAACTTCGGATTAGGTAAACTCTTGATTTTTAACAGATATTCTCCCGTTTCCTTGGCCATTCCATCGGATCCTGAAGGGATGTAAGCGATCAAATCAGGTCCCACGCTTTCATTCGCATTTCCCTGATACCCGTAAGACGCACGAACACTGAACTCGTTAAGGAAATTCTGCCCTTCAAGAAAATGCTCTCGCCCCATATTCCATCTCAAACCGACAGACCACACCGGCTGGTAACGGGCACTCTTATCCTGACCAAAACGGTTGGATGCATCCGAACGAATACTGGCATTCAACACGTAGCGCTCGTCAAAGGTGTACGTGAATGCTCCGTAAAAAGACAACGAGTTGGTAGTATTATCTTTTATACTTATCTTCATCTGTTCTTCAAGCAGAGAATTCGCCACCATCTCTCCTGACGTGTCTAATATCGCCCCCGGAGGGTTCAATACCGTTTTACCACGTCCGGGTAGATACCCGAAAACGGTTTCCGTCACCCCGTCATATTTGGAACTCTTACATTCTTGTCCAAACATAGCCGTGATTAAATGCATACCAAAATTTTTCACGTAAGAAACCTGATTTCTCCACGTGTACGAATTATTCCGGTATTCGGCAATACTTAACTCTCCGCCATGAGGTAACTTAGAACGTTGATATTCTATATCATTCGGCCCGTAAGCCCCAAATTCATAGGTACGTTTCTGAGCGATATATGCGGAATATTCCGTCGCCCATGTTTCTCCATAAGAAGATGAATAAGCGTAACCTAGTGTTGACTCAACTTTAAAACCTTTAAATATTTCCCAATTCAAGCTCAAATTTGCGTTAATGCTGCTCGTTGTGTTCCGGTTACCCGTGTTCTCCAACTCGTTCAACACGTTATACATGTAGCCGGAATAATTTTTATAAAAATAATAATCCCCTTCTTCGTCGAAAGCCGCAATCACACGACTTGTTTTAGACGCATACGTGTAAGGATTTACTTTATTGAAAGCTTTCGTTTTAGCAACACTTCCCGCAAGTTTTCCGGAAATTTGCACTTTATCCCACATTTTTGAAGAAACCGACACGCTTCCCTGATAATTTTCAGAATCATTTCCCCTAGCCGTACCGTTTTTCTTCATTATACCGAACGAGGCGTAGTAAGTCGAGGTTTCATTTCCCCCGGACATACTGATATTATGGCTATGACTAAAAGGATTCTCGTATAATAAATCAAACCAATCGGTATTTACAACTTCCAGCTTTTTCACGCCAGCATTAAATTGCGCATAGGAAATCTTTTCCTCAAGGTATTGTTGCAATAATCCTTGATACCCGATCGGGCTTAACATATTACCGGAAACAAGTCCCTCATCGTAAATCTCACGGGAAACGTCCACACGCTGTTTTGAATTCATCAAATTCATCTTATTGTACGTGATTTTCGAACCAATCGTGAAATTTCCGGAATAATTAAGAGACATTCGTCCGCTCGTTCCTTTCTTCGTCGTAATCACGATAACTCCATTAGCCGCCTTTATTCCGTATATGGCCGTGGCCGATGCGTCTTTCAACACCGTAACATCCTGTATATCGGATGGATTTAACCAAGCAATAGAACTTCCCACGAAATTCCGAATCATATCAATATTATCCGGATCACTACCAAAAGCAACTAACTCCGTGGCTTTAAAAGGAAGTGGATCTTCCTGTATAATTCCGTCCACGACCCACACCGGTTCTTGACTACCCAACAAGGTAGAAGTTCCTCGAACTCTTACCTTTTGCCGAGTTCCAACCAAACCATCTTGATTCAAGACAACCACTCCCGGAAGCTTTCCCTGTAAAGCCTGTTCAAGAGACTGGGTACCGTTCAATATTAAATCCTCGGCCCCAATCGTACTCACGGAACCGGCCATATTTGATTTCTTGATGACTTGATACCCCGTTACCACGACTTCTTCCATCTCCTGTGCATCTTCTTCCATAACCACGTTCAAGGTTTTCTGCCCGTTCCACAGCACCTGTTTCATCTTCATTCCCACGAAAGTGAACAAAAGTGTAACGCTATCCTTTTTCGTCGTGCTAAAAGTGAATTCTCCATTAATTCCGGTCGCAACCCCGATGGAAGTTCCCTTCTCTATGATCGTCACCCCGGGTAGCGGATCGCCGTTCTTATCCTTCACGACACCCTTGATAACCGTCATTTCTTTTTTGTCATCATCGGCACGTTTGATAATCACAGCATTTCCGGAGATCGTGTAAACCAGTCCCGAATGACGTAAACACTGATCCAATATTTCATTTACAGTTTTATCTGTCATGTCCACGGTCAGGTTTGTCACCTTAGTAATATCACGTGTACCATACATGAACACGAAATCCGTCTGTTTCTGAATTTCCCAGATCACTTGTTCCAGTGACGCATCTTCCATCTTCAGTGTTAACCTGTTATCCTGCGAATACACCGCAGCAGATAGCTGGAAACTACTGATCAAAATAAGTACAAGTTTCAATTTCATGACAAATAAAATTTTTTCCCACTTTCTTCGGCTGAAGAAAATGGTTTCTTGGTTTTTTTTCATAATTTTGAATGATTAAAAGTGTAACGAACTTTAATTTTAAGAGAGATGCGTTTCGTGTAGCCAGCACTGACGCATCTTTTTATTATTCTGTGCTAGATATATACAACATATTGTCTACTTGTGTAATATTTACTAATCCTGTCTTTTTAAGCATTTCGATAATCGGGTTCATATTATTGTACCGATCCAAGCGGGCTCCTATCTGCAATTTTTTCGCCCCCTCATCGATAAAACGATACTCCACTCCATACCATCGGGCCAAATAGGACATCATCTCTTCCAGAGTCTCGTTCCTAAAAATAAATTTCCCGATATGCCATGCCGTGTAAAGTGTCACGTCAACTGGTTTCACTTCCATTTTCCCCGTTTCTTTCATATATACGGCTTGTTCTCCGGGAACGATTTCCTTGCTATTTTCTCCTGTAAACATAGCCACTTTACCCGATACTAAAGTCGTCGCAATACTATTTTCATCACTGTAAGAACGTAAGTTGAAGGAAGTTCCCAGTACCTTCACCTCCACTCCATTCGTTTTGACGATAAAAGGATGGGCAACATCTTTACTCACTTCAAAATACGCCTCCCCTTCCAGCACCACGACTCTCTCTTCCTTCTGAAACTTAGTCGGGAACTTCAATTTCGTCTCCGCATTCAGAAATACCTTCGTACCATCCGAAAGTGTCAGCATATATTCCATTCCCGTCAAAGTTTGCACCACATTCATGATTTCGGCCGTATCCACCGTTTCTCGTGTGGAATAATCAATACCAATCGAATCCGTGACAATCCTTGTTCCATCCACTTCTTTCAACTCGACAGCCCGGTCTTTCAATACATCCACCACACTACCATCACCCAAGGTTAGCCGGGCACCCGTTGTTCCCGCCGCGATCTGGTATAAAACCGGAACTTCCTCTCTTACCTCTTCCCCATTCCACCAATAATATACTCCGGCAGACAAAAGAACAAGTACAACCGCCGCATATCTCACAACAGACCTCCACGAAGAAAGTTTCCGAACTTTTGTATCTCCTATTCTTTTATCCATTTTACTCCACGCTTCTTCCACCTGAAATTTATCCAGAGCCCTCCGGTTCTCCTCGTATTCCTCCGGATTCAATAGCCGATCGACAAAAGCCTTATGTCTATCGCTCTCTTTTGCCCACTCCTCAAAATCCCGTTCATCCTGTTCTGTCTGCGAACCGGTAAAGAAAGCTGCCATGATCTCGGCAATCCTGAAATGTTTGTTTGTTAATTTCATAATTCTGTTCTAATCTCTTTCACATTAGTATAACAATCTCTTTTCAAAACAGGGGTAGTCTAAAAAATTGAAAATTAAAAATGGAGAATTGAAAATGGAATTAATCAATTCATAATCAAAACATTCCTCTTAGATGTTTTTTCAAGAAAAATCTAATATAACTTCGAAAGTTATATAAACAATAAGAGATAGAAGTGTTCTTTTAACTGTTCCCGTAATTTACGATAAGCTGTTTTCTTCAAAGCATGAACTGTGCCTTCGGCAATCCCCATTTCACTGGCGATCTGTGGATTTTTCAGACCTTCCATAGCATACTTAATGATGGTTCTCATCTGAGGGGGCAAACCCTCAATGGCTTTCCTAACCAACATATAAGTTTCTTGCTCAATAACCTCTTCTTGAAAATATTCCTCTGACTCCCGGTTGGCCTCGTCCACGTATGCTTGATTTACTTGTTCCCGTTTCAAATAATTCAGGCACCGGTTACGTGCCACCATATAAAGAAATCCCTTTACTTTATATATATCCTCGAAATCAGCCCGTTTCTCCCAATAACTCAATAGTGTCTCCTGCGCAATATCCTTGCATTGCTCCTCGTTCTTCACATATTTCGAAGAGAATACACACAAAATAGGGTAATAATCCTCAAAGAACTCTTTAAAAGAGTCCTTATCTCCCCCCCTTATATCTGTTACGATATTTCGCATATTACACTTAATCTAATTCCTTTCTATTCCATCAAACCAATAAGTTGATCGTCTTGTCCGTTATACAAAAATACATAATAAATCATACAATCAAAATCTTCTGATTTTCGAAGAAGAATTCATTATCGTATCACTCGAATAAAATTTCACTATCATACATTTGGTTATCAATACAATATATAAACAACAAATATCAAGCCAGCCTTTTTCGATTAACATTTTATGCTGAAATTGTAAAAACAAAATGTTCAAAAGTGACGTTTAGAGGTAAGAAGTCGAATAATTATTTCGATGAGCGAAAAATATTTATTAAATCCTATACATATCAAATTGAAGAGCCCACAAAAGTCAGAATAAAACTCTTGGGGGCTTTCAAAAATCATCAACACTCCTCTTAATACAAAAACTGATTCTCCTATTTATCTTCTTTCAAATTCCATACTTCTCTTAAGCTTTCCAATTCATCTTCCTCATCCGGGAAATAATGTTTATATGCCCAAACAAAAGTACGTCCATATTGTTTCGCTTCCGGGAAAGTCGCAATCTTGTTTATAGATTTCTTTACCTGATCAACCTGACCGAAATAACACGCAGAGGCAACATCACACCAAACCAAGAAAAAAGCCTTGTCCGGTAAATCCGAAATCGCAATTAACGAACGCATACAAGGCATTTCGTTTGCTTCTCCACAATTCCAAGGATTCCCTTTGCTCGTAATCCGTCCCGTGGTGTTATTAATCAAATGATCAGACAGCATGGTACGAATGATCTCGAAAGATTTCGTCTCTCGTCCTTTTCCCGCAATTTCAGCACGGTTCTCCACGAAAAATTTGAACCGGGGAGTAAACAAATCATCATACTTCAATTCTTCATAAACCACCCAATAGCGTTCATCCAATTTCTCTTTAGGAGACAATAACTGAAAGAGAGAATCGGTCAAGCTTTTTATCTCCTTTTTCATATAAGCATCCTTGAACACTTGAATTGCTGCCGGGATTTCTTTCTTTTCAAGTGTTCCTTTCATGTATTCGTCCATAAAATACTTCCATGACGTTCTCTCCTTTAAACCTCGCTCCACTCGTGGTATAAAAAGCTTCAGCGTATCTGCCCCCACAATTTTATGCCGCAACGTGCCATCCGGCAACAACATCAAAAAAGTAGGATAGGCATGAACATCATATTTTTTAGCAAACTCCACTCCTTCCCCTTTCTCCGCATCTATTTTAAAGCACACGAAATACTTATCAAAATACATTGCAGCCTCCGGAGTCTGCAAAACTTCCTCACTCATCCAACGGCAAGGCCCACACCAAGAGGTATAAACATCCACGAAAACCATTTTCTTTTGTTGTTTTGCCACATTTAACGCAGATTGCAGGTCTCCTTCCAGAAACTTCACTCCATGTTGAGAGTACCCGTTAATCGTTAACAGGCAAATCAATATACTTAAAATAACCCTATTCATACCCAATACTATTTACACAAACGTTCAACTTCTCGTTCAACATCTCCTATACCTTCCGGATTATTAATTACCTTTCCTTCCTTATCCAGAATCAGAAAATAGGGAACCCCGCCTGTTTGATATTTCGTCAAAAAATCCTTGTACCCCTCCTTCGTGAGTACATACTGGGGCCACGTAGCCATCTCTCTTTCAATCGCGGCTTTCCAAGCCTTCAAATTCGTATCACAAGAAACTCCGATCACCGCAAAAGTATCAGGAAACCGCTCCACTAATTTCTTTATATTGGGAATTGCCGCCATACAAGGCCCACACCACGTTGCCCAAAAATCAACCAACAAATATTTTCCTTGAGGAATAACCTCCGACAAATTACAGGCCTTCCCTTCCACGTCATTTAAAGCCAGATTCACGATAGCACTATTCTTTACGGTCTGTTTGGCATACTCACAATTCTGCCTGAAGACCTTAAAGCGAACGGGGTCCGCAGGAAGAGAAACAATAGCTTTTTCCAACTTCTCGACCTCTTCCCTCGTTAATTCATAACCGCCCCGCATCATGATATTCCCCAAATAAGCAGATACCACAGAATGAGGATGCGAAAGAATAAATTCCCATTGTTTCTCCTTGCTCTCTTTATCTCTCATGATCGAAAGATTATACGTATTAAAATCTTCCTGCACCTCTCCCCCTGTAATCTTAAAGCAAGGAGTTATCGGATCCGAAAATGGAACACTGTCATAATGAACTGTCTCCACGGTCATTTCCACGTTATCCACGAACACCGGTGTGTAAGTCCATCTAATCTTCTCGGTTTCATCCAAATCTGAAACAAGAGCCAGATTATTCGTAATCAAGGTACACAACATCGGCCCCTCCACCCGTCCTCGAAGTTCGAAACAACCGTTTTTCACGGTTGTTTCAACAATTACTTCCGAAGATGCTGTTTCCGCCGTTAAAAGCGAAACATTAATACCATCTTTCATCCCGGGTATTTGCCCCTTGATGACAAACACCTTTTCCTGAGCCGAAACACCAGCCCCGACAAAAGACAGTAACAAACTGATTATAATAAACCTTTTCATAACTAGTACACGTTTACTCCATATTTTCGCAACACGTTCACCATTTCTTCCATCTTCTCAATCACAACGGAATACTCGGCATACGTTTCCCGGAATTCCGTTTCTGACAAGTTAAAAATTTCCTCCACGTAAGCCAAAACATCTGAACTTTTAGTATTAAAAGTCACTGTCCAGCTAGAAGTATACGTCGGTAGAAATCCAACACTTTCCACGGGAGAGGGTACATTCCACGAAGAAATATCATAATAATCTGTACTATAACTATAAAAAACGGCAAGATCACTATCCTTAATCAAAGAAAGGTTATTAACGATCATCGCTTTCATCATCTCGTTCTTCAAGGTCTCTTTCTTCTCGTCCGATGCCGTAGCAATATCCCCTAAAGCAATGGCCGTTGCCTGCATTCCGGAATAAACGGCAACCTCTCCGGGGATATACGTTCCGTAAAAATTATCAAAAAGCACCATTCGCTCCGTCAACAAGATAGAATAGGGATAAAACAATTCCGGCAAATCAGTTAGCAACTCATCTTGTACAAATTTTGCTGCAGCCTCTTTTTTCCCGATAACTTGATAAGGAAAGAACTCCAAAGAATCCGCATAAGCACTACTCGTATTCATATTCCACATAAAATCAATCACCTGCCACTCTATTACTGTTTTTCCCGATAACGTTGTAATATTCCGGCATCCCAATGTATCACTAAACAACAAATACACTCCGGTTTTGCCAAAAAATTCCCGACGCAACTCGGCCTCCTCTCCCGTCGCATCCTCCGGCACCGCAAAGAAATTTACCTCCAACTGGTCACTACTTGGCCAGTCTTCTTTGCTGCAAGCCCATAAACTGACCGCAATTACAAATCCTAATATATACTTTTTCATCACATTCATCATTAATTGTTTACATCTTCATATCTTCTCTCGTTCCGAGGATTATCAAGCATTCCTGTATTCTTATCAATCTCCGCTTTAGGCAAAGGCATCACCCAAGCGGGATCATCCGTCGCCAAAACAAATTTTCGGGTCCATAACGTTTCATATTCATAAGTAGAACTATTATACGCTTTGTTGACATAAATATGCTCCACGGTCACTTCCTGTGGATACTTTTCTGCCACCCGGTAACGCCTTAAATCAAACCAACGATGCCCTTCCAAACAAAGTTCACGTCTCCGTTCCTCTCGAATAAACCGCACGAGGCTCTCCCCTGTAAGACTATTTACTTCCGATTCATCAAAAGCCTCTCGTTTAATTCTTTTCTCTCGCAAAGCATTTAAAGCTTTCTTTGCTGTCGGTTCATCATCTGCACAAGCTGCCGCTTCAGCCAGATTCAACCACGCCTCTGCCGTCCGCATCAGGAAAACGTCTGACAAATCTGTGGTCTGAAAAGTCTCTCCTTGCAATTTTCGATAACGAATAGACCCATCATAGTCAGGAACAAAATATTGTAGACGCAAATCTATCGGATTTTGAGGATTGTACGCCTCGTACAACTCGTTAGAAATTCGCATATCATTACCGCTAACAAAACCCGATTCCATCCCACTATTACGGGAATAAAAGGTCACGTTTCCGGGTAATGAAGATGCCCCAGTCGAGAAAATCAATTCCGACAAATTCGTATTTAGAAACTCTTCCCCGGAAAAACTATTTAAATCTTCTAGCCGAGGCCCGTTTTCCGTTACCAATGCTGCATACTTCTCAGCCTCTTCATATAAACACATATACAAATACACCCGGCTTAACATCAACCTCACGGCATTTATATCCGCCCTCCATACGGATTTCTTCGGAACATCTTTCAAAAACTTCTCCGCATCGAGTAAATCGGTCACAATCTGTTTATATACTTCCGCCACAGAATTTCGACTGTAATATTTATCCTCTACGTAATTTGATGTCTTGATAGGGACTGCCGGATCACTCTCTGCCGTTGACGCCACATAAGGTTTCCCGTAAAAATTAGCCAATAAAAAATAATAACTTCCTCGTAAAAAATAACATTCTCCCTTGATCCGGTTCACGTTCTGCACATCTTCCTCTTCCGTCATCTCCTCAAATGCTTTCGTCTCCTCCAAAATCATATTGCAAGCATTGATATGGGAATACAGATGCCTGAAATCCGCCCCGTCATCCCATACTTGTTTTCCCTCTACGTCCTCATAAACACGGTACTGCCAAGTATGGTAGCCATAAATAGTACCACAAGCACTACCTGCCGTCCACGAATTACCTCCCGTTTGTTGACACAATTCATCAGCCAACACGTGAATCCACGGATAGTAAAGATCTCCGGATATTCCCGAAAACTGCCAGCTATTACTCGTCCGGTACCTCACGAAATAAGCATTCCCCAACAACAATTCATCCAGATCCTCATAACTCCGGATATAAGCCTTATCCTGCGAATATTCTTCGAGAAACCCGGAACATCCGAATAGCGCAAAGACACAAACTATTATATATATAACTTTTTTCATACTGACCATATTATATATTATTAAAAAAAGAATCCACCTTCTTCTCCAAATCTTCTCCTCGTAAATCTACGGCAACAATCTTTCCCTCCGGATCCAATAAAAACATCTTTGGAATTCCTGTTACATTGTAACATTTTGCCACGGGACAATCCCATCCTTTCAACGAAGACACGTGAATCCATGGCAATTCCAATTCAGTAATCGCTGCAATCCAAGATTCTCGTTTATCATCCAAAGAAACACTGTAAATCTCAAATCCTTGGTCTCTATATTTCTCATAAATCATCTTTAGATTCGGTATCTCTTCCCGACAAGGTCCGCACCAAGAGGCCCAAAAGTCCACCAGCACATACTTCCCTCGCAAAGAATATAAAGTCACCTGATTTCCATTAATATCCGACAAATCAATATCCGGAGCAATCCCCCCTATACTTGTCTGCCTAAGTATATCAAGTTTTTCTTTTAACAATATTCCCGGGTAAGAATTTTTTACATCTTGGGTCAAATGATCATAATGTTCCAAAATCTTTGCAGAAGGATATTTGTTCATCGTAATTAAATTCTCAAGAAAATAAACTGTCGCAATCCTATTCAGATTCGAATCGACAAGCATATCAATCTCCTCATTATGAGCCTCCCATTCTTCATCCGGTAGAGGAAATCCCATGGCAAGGGCACGTAAAAGACATATATTTAAATATTTTTCCAACAAATCCTGTTCTGGACTTCCTATTACGACCAATTTTCTTGTAATCAATTCCTCCAAAATTCCACCCAGAAAACCTTCTATGGTTATTTCAATAGGTACCTCATCCAACATAATCTCCCTTTTACCATCTCCAACAATCAACACACAACGCTCGACACGATCAATAGGTTTCTCCATATGAAATTTTTCATTTTCAACCACAGCAGAATCACGTACAGTAGTATCGGTCCAACTATTTAACAAGTAAACTACTTTACCGTTTCCTCCTTTCCACGTTCCAGATATAGAATATTTTTCTTGCCCACTACATACTGATATGGAGAAAAACAAAGACACAATTATCAATATAAAAAATTTATTCATCATAACACATCAAGTTTAAAATGTCACATTCAATCCAAAAGTAAAAGTCGGTCGCTCAGATAATTGAACTTCGGTAAAACCACTCTGTACCGGAGTCTGTCCTTTTAGCTTGCTTGAAGTCCAGATAAACGGGTTACTGACAGAAGCTGAAACTTCCAACAAAGAAATTCCCCAATGCCCCGCATCAAACGAGTAAGTCAACCCCAAATTTGTACACTTCAAATAATCGGCACGAACCACCCGAATATTACTATAGTTATACATCTCCCACCGGGTACTCGCAATCTCTGGCACCTGTCCGGAAGTGAAACCCGACCAATGATATAAACTAGCAGACGAACTTCCATCCGCTATAAAAGCCGGAATATTCGTGTAATCCTCATCACCCGCATGTTGCCAACGTTTCAAAAAAACTTTATTTAAATTACTCTCCGGACGAATCCGGGCAGAATTATCCGAGTACAACTTGAACAATCGTGTTTTAGCTCCCAAACTGTAAGTAAATGCTGCATTCAATCGCCAACGTTTATAATTTACCGTCGTATTTAGTCCACCAAATACGGTTGGTTCTCTTCGTCCGGATACCTCCAATACTTGCGTGAACGTCTCGTATTTTGTGGCACCGTAAAGCTTTTCTTGTTCATTCTCCATATCATCAAACAAGGGAAGACCATTTTCCGGGTCCAATCCAACAAACTTATAAGAATAGAATGAACTCACGGACTTGCCTTTTACAACAGCAGTTCCGTTCAGAAAGTTTGAACGTTCATACTGATCAGCCGAGGGCAAAGTACTTACCTCGTTATTCGCATGAGAAAATGAAGTAGAGATATACCAACGCAAATCATCCGTTTTTATCGGGCTTACCGTGAATGAAACATCATACCCACTATTCACGACCTCACCCCCGTTCACCACGTACGAGGCCATCCCATTCACTTCAGATATTTCCTTCTCCATATAAGCATCTGTGGTCTTTTTCCGATAATAAGCGGCGCTCACCATCAAACGACGTTTAAACATAGAAAACTCTACTCCCAGATTCAACGATCCCGTTTTTTCCCATTTCAATGCAGGATTCGGATAAATATTAATAGTTGAAACATACTCCCCGTAATGATCATCTTCCGGTTTTTTGGTAATAACCATCACTGGAGACTGATTATCCAGCATATTCCCTTGATACCCGTAAGACATCTTCAGACGCAAATCATCGAACCAATCCCCATCACCCGTAAAATGCTCCGCAACATTATAAGTAAACGAGGCTGACCAAATCGGTAAAATCTTATCATTACTTCTTTCCCCGAATTGATTCGAACCGTCATAACGCATATTGGCGTTCACCGTAAACAAATTCCCGTAACTATATGATACGCTGCCATACCACGATAACATATTGCTCAAGTTATCCGTTATTTGCGGTACATTTGCAGCCACCCACTCATCATACGACGGGTAAGTTCCCGGAGCCACCGTGACGAACTGTTTTCCCCGTTCCGGATCATACCCCCGGGTAACATTCTGATAGGCATCATATTTTGTTGAATTCACCTCCATTCCGGCAGAGGCATTTATATTATGTTGCTGACTTGCCCCCCAATACCTATTTAAATCTGCCTGCAAACGAAACATATATGCCTTGTTCCTGACATTTTGCACGGTCAACTCTCCTCCTTTAGGCATGAGTGTACTCGCGTCCAGTTTATCTCCATAATTACCATACCGAATTTTTGCTGCATAAAAACTTTTAGGCCCCCAATATCCCTCTATGTCTGTATTCGTAACAGAATAGGATAAGATTGTTCCGATCTTCAACCATTCCCAAGGTTTTATATCCAGATTCGCACGAAACGTCACGGCAGAACTCTCTTGTTTTTTACTACTATTCTCCAATTCGTTTAATATATTATAGTCATAATAACGGAACGATCCTCCCGGAATCTGATAGAAACTATACTCTCCATCCTCTGTGTAAGCTGGAATCGCACGACTGGTATTATACGCATAATCAATCGGTGCAATCTCACTTTGATAATATTTCCGTTTCGAAGTATTAGCATTCATATTGAACGAGGCCGCCAACCAGGACGTGAAATTCATATCCAAATTTAATGTACCCGTGTACCGTCTATCCAGATTAGGTTTCACCACATCTTCCTCTATATTCACACCAACCGATGAATAATAACGGATTTTCTCCGTACCTCCCGTCACGCTTAACGTGTGAGAAGAAGATAAAGCATCCCGTGTTAATAACTTAAACCAATCCGTGTTTGTCTTCCCAAGATAAGCAACTTGATTCTCAAACTCCTTATAAGTAATCGTCCGGTTATACAAATCTCGCAATAACTTTTCATATCCGACCCACGTCACGTCTGAGGAATATTGATACCCCGTTTCCGCTAACTCTCTGGAAACACCCAATCGTTCTTTGGCACTCATTAAATCAATATTCCGATCGGAATAACGAGGTCTTAATTTCAACGTGGCGGTTCCCCGATAAGAAATTTGCGGTTCCCCTATATGTCCCCGTTTCGTGGTAATCACGATTACACCATTAGCCGCCTTCGTACCGTAAAGAGCCGTAGCAGAAGCATCTTTCAACACGTCGATACGTTCAATATCCTGCGGATTCAACCCGGAAATAGCATTACCGATACGATTTATATAATCCGGATCATTCAACTCATCGGGAGAAATCTGTACGGGATCTTGAACAATCACCCCGTCAACCACCCACAACGGTTCCCGGTTACCAATCAATGTTGAAGTTCCCCGAATACGAATACGAGGGGCAACCCCCGATTCCCCGGAATTGGTCATCACCATCAAATCAGGAATCTGACCTTCCAGCATCTTATCTATCGTCGTTACTCCGGGAATCATAATATCATCCATCTTTACAGAAGTAACCGCACTCGTAGACTTCCGGCGATCAATCACCTGATAACCGGTAATCACAACCTCATCCATTTCGTTCACTTCCTCTTCCATCACCACGCTCAACGCCTTCTCTCCCTTCCACATCACCTCCTTCGTCTTCATTCCCACGAACGAAAATACCAGTACCATTGAATCTCTTCGAGGAAGTGTCATCGTGAAATCACCATTATTTGCAGTGGCAACACCCGTTGTCGTTCCTTTCAATACCACAGTGACGCCCGGCAATCCACTCCCTCGAGTATCTTTTACCACCCCCTTCACCGTAACTATTTTCGAACTATCCGAAACAAACGACGATAAATTTCGCTTAATCACGACCACTTTCCCTTGAATCTCGTAATACAGCCCCGTACCTTTCAGCACCTCGTTCAGAATATTCTCCAAAGGAGCATCTTTAAACACGGCATCCATCTTATGAATCCCCGTCACATCCGTAACGTTATAAAAAAATGTTATATCACTCTTTTTTTCCAACGCCCAGATCACCTCTTCCAACGTCACGCCCTTCAAATCCAGGCTCATTCTGGCATGTTGCGCCCGTACATTTGCCGATATTGACATGACGGTACATAATAACAGACACGTACACAGTTTCATCATCCTAAAAATTTTTACATACATTTCCCCGTGGGGAAAGTACCCTTTCCACTTTTTTTTCATAACTTTGTAGTACAGATTTAATTAAAACACTTTATATACAAAGTGAAAGTCTTAACGGGTGATATTCGCAGTATCACCTGTTTTTATTTCACTCCCAGAATAATTCGTTTTCCGTTCACCTCTACCGTTAACTTATCCGTGGCTCGCAACACGTTTAATATCGGTGTAATATCTTCACTACGATCCAGTTTACCGGCAAAAGCCATATTCTTTATTGACTCATCCAAATAAATTACTTCCATATCATACCACCGGGCCAATGTCCTCATAATATCTTCCAACCGGTCCTGTCGGAAAATAAAATGCCCGTTCTTCCACGCCACGAACAAATCCGGGTCAACCTCCCGTACTTGCAACTTCACGTCCCCCCGATCCCATTCCGCTTGTTGATTAGGTTGGATCTCCACCTTTTCCTTCTTATCCTCTCCCGCAAAGACGGCCACTTTTCCTTGTAGCAACGTGGTCTGCACATTCGATTCATCGGGATAGGCCTTCACGTTAAATTCAGTTCCGGTCACAAGCACATCCATATCTCTCGTTTTCACGATAAACGGGTGCTCCTTAGAAGCCGTCACGTGAAAGTATGCCTCTCCCTCCAAAATAATTTCCCGTCTTTCCCCGACAAACTTCTTGGGAAATGTAATCACACTCTCGGCATTTAAATATACCCACGTGCCATCGCTCAATATCAAGTTATACTCCCCGCCCGTGGGAACAATGATTTTATTCATGACCTCTTTCTCTTCTGTCCCCTCTTCTTGATTATACTTTATCCGGGAAGAATCACTTACGACCACGATTCCACTCGCCTCCAAACCCTGACTCGCATTCCGATCGCCCAACTCGATCTCCCGTCCATCATCCAAAACCAACAAAGCCGTCACCTTCCCCGGCTCAATCACGGTTTGGGCAATTTCACCAATTCCGACCTTTTCTTGTTTATTCATCCAAATACAAACCCCCACGACACATAATACGAGAATAGCTGCCGCATATCCCCATAACCGATTAATTACTCTACGTTTGCTCTTTATTCCCAACTCCTGTTCATAAACCGCCACGTATCTATCAACATCAATAGACTCCCGCTTCTCTATATATTGCCTCACCCGTTCCCGTCTCACCAACTCATCATAAAGCGTACTGTTGTCCGGGGATGCTTGAATCCACTCCTGCAACTCTTGTTTTTCATGATCACTCAATCCCGCCCAAAGTTGCTTGGCAATCAACTGGCAAATTCTCTTATTTCGTGAAATTACATCCATATTTTCATCTTAGTTACATCTATATAACAACTGAAAAAATGAAAACGATGAATCACCCTTCAAAAAAAATACAATTTTAACATTTGGAATCACACCCATTAATGTAAGCTGGTATAATCCAGCAAGAAAAGAAGATAAAAATAATCTCGGAGCAACCCTTTCAACTTCTTGTAAGCGTTTTGCTTTAGCGTCCGCACGGAATTTATCGATATCCCTAATTGTTCGGCAATCTCCCCATTCGAAAGTTCCTGAAGTGACAACAATATAACTTTCTTCGATTGCGGCGCAAGCTCGTCAATCGCTTTGTAAACAATCGAATACACTTCTTCTTCAATCACATTATCCCGCAAGTACTCTTCCGACTCCAACATTCCTCGTTTCACGTACTGGGACACGATGGAATCATGTTTCAACTTATTCAAAGCCAAATTCCTCGCCATAGTATACAAAAAACCCCTCACTTTATCCTCCGTCTCGAATGTCATATCCCCACGCCACAACTGGATAAAACACTCTTGAGCAACGTCTGCCGCCGCCTCCATATCATTCAGGTACTTATCGGCAAACATCACGATGGAAGAGAAATTCCCTTCAAAAAAGGCCTTGAATACCAACCTGTCCTTACCATTTATCCCAGTTAATACATCCATGAAGGAGTTTTTACCAATAACAACCAACTCAATTATTTTCCCAAAAGTAGGAAATATCTTGATATATCAATAATTCTCTTTCAGCCAAATAGCCAAAAAACGATCATACACCTGATAGACATCCTGTTCCCGGGTAACGAAATCCTTTTCCAACAGCCCTTTCAATGCGGCCTGTACGGAACTTGGTGAATGCAACTTATATTTTTTGACAAAAGAACCGGAAGTAATTTCAGTAGCCTTTCCCTCTTTCGTGATAGCAATCAAAAGTTCTTTTTGCTTTTCCGGAAGACGAAATAGAATCTCGGAATACGTGTACCGATATGATTCGATAACACTCTTCAAAGCCTCGTCCACCATCCCCATCGAACATACTCCCTTCAGAGGGGTCATATTATATAACACGTGCAACATCTTCTGCATATACCACGTGATTCCCTCGAACTGATTGTATATAAACGTAACCACCTCCGGTAATATCACCCGATTCCCTCGCCCAAAATGATACTCTGCAAAAGCCGTATATTTCCCTAACGGGATACTATCTAAATGCATCATGGACACGCTTTGATAAAAAGGACGGGCCGGACTTTGAAAGATATTTCCCATCGTGTGACGCTGACTCCCGGCAAAAATGAATCGTGCATTATTACAATGCTGAATGTAGGTTCGCAAAATAGCCTCCACGTTTTTTTCTGCATAGCCCGCCACCTGTTGAAATTCATCAAAAGCCACGATACAAGGCTTATCCGCTTTCTCTAAATACTCGAAAATCTCCTCCAACGTGGCATTAGCTTCTTGAATATCCCCTAACCCGAACGTCAAAGAAGGATTACCACTAATATCGAAAGAGACTCCCGCATGTAAAGATTTCATGTAATACCAAAACTTCTCAATCGCTTTTTTCCCTTTAGGCTTCAATGACTCGAAAATCACCTTACTCAAAGAAAAAACAAAATCCCGTAATGACTTGGTAGCATAAATATCCACGAAGAACGTGTAGTAATCATGCACGATCTCATCCTGTTGAAAACAATGCTGAATCAACCCGGTTTTACCCATTCTCCGCGTAGAAATTAACGCAAGATTATTTCCCGAAATTTCTTGTATTAACCGTTCACTTTCCTCCTCTCGATCACAAAAAAATTCAGGAGAAATATAGCCACTTGTCACAAAAGGATTCTTATTAATAACCATAACCCGTCATTTTATTACGCAAATATAATTATTATAAGATAATAATGCAAGTATAATAAACAAAACATGGTACCCCACCGAGTACCATGTCCGACACCTAAAATGTCACATCTAAAAACAGTTATCTAAAACGAGACTTTCTACCGGGCAAAAAGCTCATCCATCTTTTTGGACAGAGCCTCTCCCCGTAAATCCTGTGCAATAATCTTTCCGTCCTTATCGATGATATACATCCGCGGGATTCCGGTTACCCGGAAACGCTGGGCTATCGGGCAATCGAACTTGTTCAGCGTCGAAACGTGGTTCCAGTTCAACTCGTTTTTCTCGATGGCATTCACCCACGGTTCTTTCTTCGAATCCAGCGAGACACCGAGAATCTCCAAGCCCTTATCGTGATATTTCCTGTAAATCTCCTTCACGTTAGGCATTTCCGCCATACACGGCCCGCACCACGAGGCCCAGAAATCCAGTAACACGATGCGTCCTCGCAAATCATACAAGGACAACTCCCGGCCACTGGGAGTTGTCGCTTTAAAGTTGGGAGCAACACCCCCAACACTCACCATACCCATCTCGTCTATTTTCTTTTTCAACTCGATACCCGGTGCAGATTGTTTCACCCGGTCGGTCAAATTATTGTAAAAACCTTGAACTTCCTCGAACGTATAGTTATCCATCAAATGGCTCTCGAAAAAATAAGTCGATGCGTAAGAATTACGGGTCGTATCCATGTAATTATTCACAGCGGCAATCAAAGAACTATCCAGAAGAGTAAACACCCGTTTCAACGAATCCACGGCCACCGGATCGTCATAATCAACTTTACTGGCCGCCATCATCTTCCCCAACTGCATAAAAGAAATTGTCGTTTTCAAACTACTCCCTTTTTCCAAAAACTCCTGTTCCTTATTCCCCGTGCAAGTCACCGTCACCGAAGTCGAGGTTTTTCCTTTCCACTCCTTTGTTGTCTCTTCAAACATAACGTTCATCGGTTCTCCATCCACGATAATCTCCTTCCTCTTGTCTGAATTATAAACTAATACCATTTTCTGCACCCGATCCACGTTCCCTTTCAACAAGAACGTGAAATCCGGGGCCACCACAGCGGAATCCACCGCCCGGAACTCTTTATTCCCGACAATCTCACTCAAATAAATCTTCTTTCCTTCCCCGTTTTCCCAAGTCCCCGCGATCCGGTAAGAAACACCCCTCGAACACGAGAACACTAACGTGCAACACGCCAACACAAATATCCCTCTCGTCAACATTTTCATTCTATTTTGCTTTATCATTCCTTTTCAATATTATTCTTCAAACAACTCGTCTATTTTTTCCCGCAATTCTTCCCCCCGCAGATCTTTTGCGATAATCTTCCCGTCTTTACCAATGATATACAACTTCGGGATCGCCACCACTTGGTACAATTTAGCCACCGAACAACGATTCATCCCCTTCAGAGAAGAAACATGATGCCATACCAAAGCGGCTCTTTCAATCGCCCTCTCCCAGTTGGCCTTATTATTATCCATCGACACCCCCACGATTTCCAATCCCCGGTCATGGTATTTTTCGTAGATAGCCTTCACGTTAGGCATCTCGTCCATACACGGCCCACACCATGACGCCCAAAAATCGATCAACACGATATGTCCCCGCAAATCCTTCAACGCGAGCTTTCCTCCATCAGGAGTAGTCAATTCGAATTCGGGAGCCGGGCTACCGGGAGCCAACCGTTTCAACTGGGCAATACGCTCTCCCATCTCTTTTCCCTTCTCCGTCTGTTTCACCCGATCCGTGAAACGATCGTAAAATGCGGCGATTTGCTCCAAAGACATCATCCTCAACATATTCACTTCAATAAAAAACGGAGCTACATCACTATCACTGTACGATTTCAAAAAGGCCTCCATCTGATCCCGTTGCTCTTTCGCGACTCGTTCTATTTCTTGGGCAATAGAATCCCGTTTTTGCCGAGTATCAGCCCTCTTCAACGAAATTCCCAACCCTCCCAAAGAAAAATTACGGATATAATCATCACCCCAAAACTGAATCATCGCTTGCGCTGCAGCCTGATCCCTTGTTTCATTCTCCAACACGTAAGGCCCAGACGGATTCTTGTATGAATACTCGGACTCCTTAATCGTCAGGCGCAAGGGTTTTCCGTCCAGAAAGATCGTCCGGAACCCATTCTTCGCACTCATCAACATCGCACATTTTTTCTTGTTGACTTCCCCGCGTAAAGCAAACGTTCCGTCGTCAGCCACGACCACCGAATCCAAGAACTCGCCCTCGACATTACCATCTTCCAACGTCCGCACACTAATCGTCCTGCCTGCACCGTTTTCCCAAACACCCGTAATATCATACGTGATTTGAGAATAGGCTGTCCCCCAAAGGAGACAGCACATCATCAAACTTAAAAATCCTCTCATCATCATCTATCTTATTCTTTATCAAAATAACCGGCAGGGAGCGGATCATTCGGGCAGAACGAATTCTGCAAGGCAACCGGGTCCATCTCCATCTCTTTAACCATAAAATCAGCGATCAGGAAAGCTCTCTGTTTCACAATATCGAAACGGGCAAAAATGCGATCCATCTCGCTCTTCGGAGTTGACATCAAGAACGAAAGATAATCCCCCAAGTCATCTCCATCCTTATGCGGCATGAAATAACCATACTCAAGGAATGCATTCGACCCCACGAATCCATTCGTGTACAAAACGTAATGGTAAGCATCAAACTCCCCTTCCGGATCAGCATCCTCCTCTTCATCAAACATATAAATAAACTGATACGTCACCAAAGCAAAGAACTCATCCGGCACCGTCATCGTGTTATAAATATTACTCATGATTGCCGTCACGATCCCCGTATTCATGGCATCCCAATCGCTATTCGTGAAAGTTTCCATCTTCACTCCGACATTCGAAACCGCCAAACCATGATTATTTGTCACTAACGTGTTCACCAGATTCGATTTATTATAAGAAGACGTATTACAAATAGAATCTACCAGATAAATCTTCTTCGGCAGGAACTTAGCAATAAATGCCTCCGGATAACCGGCAAACACTTTCTCCAGCATAAACGTCACCATTTGAGCCACATGATCCTTATTCCCGCTCTTCACGGGAGCGTACCAGTAAACCGTCCGCCCGTTCCAAGTGGTATAAAACTCCGTCTGATCAAAATCGTACAGCACGAACGAACCGTACTTCTCGTACACGGAATAAATCAACTCTTCCAACGAGCCCTCCTCCCCGCGAGGTAAATCAAAAGGAGGATTCCCCAATTCCGGTATCGGGTTTATTGAATCTTCCGATCCACATGAGGCCATTCCCGACAGGAATGAAGCCAACATGATATATATCGCTATTTTCATCGTTTTCATCTCTATCTATCATTATTAATTTCCAACAATTGTTTCTCTGGAATTATTCGTCATTCCGTCATTGTATTCCGTTTCGGAAAGCGGGATCGGTAATAAATAATTCGGGCTTCCCTGTTTCAGTACAAATGTCTTTGATGAAGTCATCGAAGAATAGAATTCATGCTTCACCTCAGGCATCCCCTGACGACGCATATCCCAAAAACGCATGGCCTCCTCGAAACAAAGTTCCCGACGGCGTTCCTCCCAGATAAATTGAATCAAATCTTCTCGCGAGGCAAAATCCGCAACGTTCTTCGCCTGATAAGTATCCCTAGAAATTTTCTTTACCCGCAACTGATTCAACCAATTAATCGCAGTCTGGCTCACCCCGTTCTCCTTCCTAGCATACGCCTCGGCCAAATTCAGATACACCTCCGGACTCCGCCAACATTCACGGGCCTCTCCTTCACTCGTTGATAAATAACGATCCGATTTCATCGGAAGAGCCTGCCCCGAGAAATACTCCGGTCTCAACCGAGTTCCACCCAGTTTAAACAACCGGGCAAAATAAACTTCTTTACGCAAATCCCCATCCTCGTACAAATTCAATAACGCATCGTCTCCCGTCCATGACGTATGGAACCCCAGCGTGTAATTCGTGTAAAATAGATTAGGAGCCAGATAATTAAACTTATTATCATTCTTACTAAAAAGGAACACAGTCTCGTCAATCGCAATCTGGTTAATCCAGAACGTTCCGCCGGAAGATCCCGGTAATCCGCAAGTCTCCCGATCAACATCATTCAAATCATAGAGTTCATTGCCACCTAGATTGATAAACTCTTCCGAAGTACGAATCACCTCATCCCAATCCTCTTGGAACAAGGCCACCCGGGATGCCAGAAAATAAATAGCCGCAGGCGTGATCTCCCATTTCGTGTAATTCGTACTCGCACTCTCCAGATATTTCTCCGCATTCTTCAAATCCTCATTCATCAACGCGTAAATCTCTCCCACCGTGGCCCGCTCCGTCGGGCTGACATCCACGACCGGGGAAATACGTTTGATCACACCCAACTTATTCTTGTTCTCTTCCGACCAAGGTGTGCCATACGTGTTTACGAGACAAAAATAATGATAAGCCCGTAAAGCATACGTCTGTGCCGCCAGCTTGCAATAAGTCCCGTATTCACTCGCCTCGTACTTCATGTCCGGCAAGGCATCAACGATAATATTACACGCCAGAATATTCTTGTAACGGGCATCCCAAAAATTATCCGTGATATACTGGGAATAATCCGCCCACCACGTGTACACCATCTCCCCGTAACCCATGCCGGGATCGAAATCGTCAATAAACGTCACCTTACTATTGTTATACATCGACTCGTCATAATATAACGGGCCCATCTCCACGTCGTCCGTCATCAGATGAATCCATTCGATCTGGGACGCAAACTTATCCGGATAACCCTCTCCCAATAATATCGGGACATAATCATTCACCAGTGAAGGAATTAACAAATCATCGGAATCTTCCTTCAAATAATCATCACAAGCCGACAAAAACCACGGCAAGAACAAGGTTAGAATATATATATTTACTTTTTTCATAACGACCTATTTTTAGAAAGACACATTTATCCCAAAACTATACGTCGGAAGGGCCGGGATATTCGCACCATTCGTCTCCGGGTCCAGACCTTTCCATTTCTTATCGGCAATCGTGAACAAATTCGTCACCTGAAACCGCACCAGCATACTGGAAATATGTAGGAAATCCAACACGTTCTGCGGCACGCTATAACTCAACGCCACCATTTTCAATTTCAGGAAATCGGCCTTCGCCACCCGGATGTCGCTGTCATTATACAAATTGTAAGGATCAGAATGCCCGGAAATCCCTTCTGAAATATCATACACGCAGCCAGTTTCCGTGGCCAAGTAATTCTTCATATCCGTCGAGTTATAAGGAGCCGGATAAATCGTGTTATCCCCCGCCTGTTTCCAACACTTCAGCCACTCGTCCGAAAGATTCGTCAAAGGATCGATCGTGTAAGAATCGTAAAATTTCGGAAGACGGGAAACACTACCCGTACTATAAGCAAAATTCAAGGATAAAGAAAGTACTTTCTTGAAAGTCACCTGCGTGTCGAATCCCCCGGAAAGTTTCGGGAATATAGAACCACAATGCACTAACTCCAAATCCTGCCGTAACGCCCGATGCACCTTTTGCCCGTTTTTCGCGTAAAACAAAGGATAACCATTATCCTGATTTATTCCGGCAAAACGATAAGCATACATGGAACCGATAGGCTGTCCTTCCACGGCCAACGTCCCGGCCAGCATCTGATCCACCACGGTAGCCTCGCTCAAATCATCCCGATTAGCCAATGTGATCTCGTTCACGTTACGCCCGAAATTAAACCCGAAGCGCCAATCCCAATCCCGGTTATTCACCAAACCCAAATTCACAAATCCCTCGAAACCCTTGTTTACCATTTTTCCCGCGTTATAATACAACACGTTTTGTCCCGTGGAGGCCGCCACTTGTTTCGACATGATCAAATCGGAAGTATTCTTCCGGTAAATATCAAATCCTCCCTTTACCCGTCCGTCAAACAAAGCAAAATCGACGGCCGCATTCCAAGATTTTGTCTTCTCCCAACGCAAATCGGGATTCGGCAATTTTGAAATTTTCGAAATCGGTAACCCGGTCACGCCATCCCGATCCCCCACCGTAACAATCAGGTAAGGAGTGGCGCTCTCGTGAATATTCCCTTGGATACCGTAAGAACCCCGGAATGACAAATTATTAATCCATTTTGCATTTTCCAAAAATGATTCATTCGAGGCAATCCATTTCACGGCAAACGAATAAGTCGGCAACCACCTGTACTTCGGGTCACTACCAAATTTATTGGAACCGTCCGAACGAATATTGGCATTGAACACGTACCGGTTATCATAGCAATAACTGGCAATTCCGAAGAATGAAGCGACTTGCGTGAACGAATTTGTATTCGTAGGCTTATTTCCCCCGTACGTGCTGATATAACTCGACGTCTCCACCGGACTGAACATCTCCCCGAACTCCGGCACCCAACCGTATCCCGTCGTGGAAACACCTTTATACTCGTTCCGACGAGCCTCCGTCCCGGCAGAAACCGACACATCATGAACACCAAACAGATGCGAATAAGACAACATATTACGCAACGTGTAACCGCTTTTGCGAGTACTTCCCTGCGTCAACATTCCCCCGTAAGGTAACCTTGAATCAGAAAACTCCGGGTCGTACTCCGTGTAAGCGCCATACTCGTATCCCCGGATTTCAGTCACCTTATACGATTGTGCAGTCGCCCAATCCCTTGTATTCGTGTTCCCGGTATGCCACGAGAATGTCCCTTCGTACTTCAACCCTTTCCACAACTTTAGTCTCAAAGCCAGCAAAGCGTTAAAATCATCCATCTTGGAAGACTTACCCGTGTTCTTCAACTCTTTCAGAATATTATACCCGATATAATCCCGTCCCGTACTTCCGGCAGCCCGGTAACTCATGTAATACGAACCGTCCTCGTTATAAGCCGGCATGGTCCGGGTCGTCGAGTAAGCGTAATCAAACGGATTCACCACGGAAGAATACCCAGTGTTAGAAGTCGTGGCATAATCAATCTTGGCCGTAAAACCCAAGTATTCATTATATTCCACATCAACTTTAGCCAAGGCACTGAATTTCTCCGAATCAGAACCCCGGGCTGCCCCCTCGATATTTGAATACCCCGCAGACACGTAGTATTTCACGGCCTCCGTACCCCCGCTGACATTCAACGCGTGAGTATGCGTGACATCCGATCGGAATAACAGGTCAAACCAATCCGTATTCCTCCTCTGCAACGTCTCCACCTTTTGCTCGAACTCCGCCTGTGAGATTTGCTTGCTCATCAATTGCTCGTAAACCGCCTCGTACGTTTCCCCCGTGGGTACACGCCCGAAATTCATATTAGACTCTATCAACTGACGGGAGAAAAGCACTCGTTCCTGTGAATTCATCCGGTGATAATCCTTATAGGAAGGGCGAGTATTCAGTGTCAAATTCCCGTTATACGAGATCACCGGACGACCCACCACGCCTTTTTTAGTTGTGATCACGATCACCCCGTTGGCCGCCTTCACCCCGTAGATAGCCGTTGCCGAAGCATCCTTCAACACCGTGATCGTCTCGATGTCCTGCGGATTCAAACCTGCAATGGCATTACCGATCAAATATTCGGCATCCTCGCTATTTATATCCGAGGCCGTGAACGGCACGTCCTGTTCCAGAATCACCCCGTCAACCACCCAAACCGGAGACTTATTCCCATTGATCGTGGCATTTCCCCGGATTCTGATCTTCGGGGTCGCACTCGGTTCCCCGGAAGTGTTCAACACCATCATTCCGGGGATACGCCCCTGTAACATTTGATCAATCGACCCGACTCCCTGTACCATAATATCCTTAGCCTTTACTGTTGAAATGGCACTTGCCGATTCCCTCCGACTAATCGTCTGGTAACCCGTCACCACCACTTCTTCCATATCATGAGAATCATCCTGCAATACCACGTGCAGCATCTTCTGTCCTGTCCACTTCACCTCCCGGCTCTTCATCCCGATGAACGAAAACAGCAGTGTCAGGGAATCCTGTTTCACGGTTGTCAGTGAAAACTCCCCTTTCGAATCCGTCGCCACCCCAATCGTCGTTCCCTTGATCAAAACGGTCACTCCCGGCAACGGTTGCTCCCTCTCGTCCTTCACGACACCCTTGATCACCACCTCTTCCGGCCCTTTCTGTTGTTGCACTTTTGTCAACACGATCACGCCATTATCATACAGACACTTAATTCCCTTCCCCGCAAAAACTTCATCCAGCAAGGCCAGCACCTGCCGTTCCTTGGCATGAACATCAAAACGAGGAATTGCCTCCACGTACTCACTCTTGTACATAAAACGAATACCCGTTTGCTCCTTAATCTCCCGAAGAAACTCCTCCACGTTACAATTTTTCATGTCCACGCTGACCACCTGATTCTGGGCAACCACGTCCCCCCGAACCTGTACCAGCAACACGAACATTAGAAAACACATCATTTTCATCACTCTAAAGATTTTTTGAGCCGAGCGTAAATTTCCTTTACATTCTCCACTTTTTTTCATAACTTTGTCGATAATAGATTATTATTAGCCAGAGCCAACTGGCGTTCACTACAAGACGGAAAGACCTGCCAGTTTTTCCGTTTTTATTTTATGCTCACTACAATCGTTTTATTTTTCACGCTAAAATGTGCCCCCGTGCTTATCTTCAGGAAATGCAGGAACTCTTCCACCTCACCATAGCGTTTCATATCACCGGACAAACGGATTTCCTTCAATTCTGCATCAGCATAAACCACGTCACAATCATACCATAAAGCCAACTTGTTCATCACGTCCTCCAAGCGGTCGTCACTAAAAACAAAATCCCCGTTTTTCCAATCGATGTACTTTCTGACATCAACCTCTTTTACCACAATCCCGTTCGTCTCCACGTCACAAACGGCCAGTTGATTCGGCGTCAACATCACCTGCCGGGTTCCGTTCTCCACTTCCACTCGTCCCTTCACCAGCACGGACTCCACGACCTTCTCCTTCCGGGAATTTACGTTGAACTCCGTCCCGACTGCCGCCACTTCTACCCCGTTCGCCTCCACGACAAACGGGTGGTCCGCATCTGCCTGCACCTTGAAATAAGCCTCTCCCTTCAACCGCACCACTCTCTTCTCCCCCGCGAAACGCACCGGATAGACCAGCTCGCTCTCGGAATTCACCCACACCTCGGACCCGTCTGCCAACACGATCCGGTACTCTCCCCCTCGATTCACCACCAGCTTGTTATACACCACGTCCCCTGTCTCTTCCGCAGTCACCGAATCCCGGTAAGCCACCGTCCCTTCCTGTTCCACGTCAATAGCAACCGCCTGTTGCTCCCGCAACGACTTCCGTTCCTTTCCCAAGTCCACCACGTCCCCCGTCGAAAGAAACAACCGTGCCTTGGAAGAACCGTGATGAATCACCCCGCTTTCTGCCAATGGCACATCCCTCACCTCTCCCGTCCACCAATAATATCCGCCCCCGGCCAAGAGCAAAGCACTCACGCAGGCAGCAACCGCCACGGCTCGCCGGAGCATCGCCCTTTTCCTTGCCACCTGTCGGAAACGGCGTTCCCCCTTCCGGCTAACCAACCTTTCCCGCATCACCCAACGCTGACGCAGAAACTCTCGTTGCAAATCCTCGAAATACCGACGATTCTCCACCTTCTCGCCTAACCAATTCTCCACTTCCCGCACCTCCTCCGGGGAGAGTAATTCTCCCTGCCAATACTCAAGTAATCGTATATCCCGTTCTTCTTGATTCATATCATTCTACTCAATGTTCATATATAGTAGACATCAACAAGCAAAACGGTTGACAGGAAAATGAAAATATTTTCAAAAATTATCGTGATTATTTATTTTTCTCCTTGCAGACCAACACATACAACAAAAAAGCTGTATCAGAAACAATGCCTCTCAACGTTTTCAGACTACGCACCAATAATGTTTTTACCGTGGCCACCGATATGCCCAGCAATTCTGCCACCTCAGCGTATTTCATATTCTTCAAATGCACGCACTCTAACACTTCCCGGCTTCTGGGCGACAATACATCAAGCGCTTTCAATACCTGATCTATCATTTCATCGCGCACCATATCCTCATCCTCCCACACTCTTTCCACAACCGACACATCCGGAAGCCGTCTGATCCGGCCCTGATCCTTCACCTTCCGAATTGCCATATTCCGCACGGACACATACAAGTATGACCTTACCCGTTCCCCCACCAGATTCTCGTTCAATTTTTTCTCCCACAACCGCACGAAAAAATCCTGCACCAAGTCCTCCGCCTCCCCCATATCATTCAAAATGGTATCCGCCCACAAAACCAATTCGTTGTAAAAACGATCGTACAACTCATCCACAGAGAAAGATTTTCCCCCAGAAAAATGAATCGTATGCCCCTGTTTCCCTCGCACGTATTGAGTATTATAATTTTTTTATCTAAATTCAAAAATAGACAAGATTTCTTCATTTTCCAAAAAGCCGATCATTTTTCCTGAAAAACAGAGCTAAATTGTATTCTCAAACTCTAGAAAAATTCAAACCCTCTTTATCGGGTATTTCTCTCAATAATTCAAATATATTAGTTATATATTTCATACTTTTAATATACCATCTCCTATTCAACTCCCATTCATCTCCTATTCAACGCTAATAAAAATTGAAATTAAGATATTAAATTTTAATAGCTATATATTTTCTATTATCTCTAAAATACATTTATTATACCAGATAAATTAGTTACATTTTATAGAATACCCAATAAACTGGAACAGAAATATTCTCATTCGGTATTGTCCATTAAAAAAGGCAACCCCCATGCGGAAGATTGCCTTTATAAATATACAAAAACAAGAGACTATTTTAATAACTTGTCTTTAATGATTTGCTCGTATTTTTCGGGCATAGCCCCGGTTTCAATGATCGGCTTGCCTCCCACCGGAATAAAAAACAATGTCGGTAATGCCACCACGTTAAACATACTGCACAACTCTTTCTCCTTATCGGCATTAACCTTTAAAAATATAACCTGATCTTTATACTTCTCAGCCATCTTTTCCAACTCCGGAATCAAACGCATACAAGGACCACACCAAGTTGCCCAAAAATCAATCACAACAGGTTTATCTCCCTTGAACACGAACTCTTTATCTTTACGATAATCGTAAATATGCTCCAGAAAATATTCACGGGTAATTGGATTTAATTTTCCGGGGACAACTGTTGACGTTACATTTTCTACCACGTCATCTTTTACTTCTGCCAGATCAAAAGGTTGAAAATACACTTTCTGTTTTTGAAAGTCAATCGAAATAATTCCATTTTTCAGAATACCGGTCCCCAACACAGAATGAAGTAATTCTTTGTTTTCGGACACTACCACACCGTTAAACTGTTCTTTTACGAAATAAAGAGAATTGACAGTTCTAGTTACAGTTGCCGTTTCTGCCGTTTTATAACCATTCATAATCGTAGCATCTCCCCCATTACCGCCATCAAGTCTGGCAAAATCTTCTGCCTTCATGGAAATCATATTATCGTTCCACGTGTCAAACAATAACGAATAAGTTTTACCTTCAATTGTCATCGGACAAGTAATCACAGAACCCGGTAGGATTTTAATATCCGCACGATGATCCAACTTCATGTAAGAGGGACGGTAAGGTATGGACGTGGTTATCTTTTTACGCTTACTATCAATTGTCAATACCACGTTACGAAATAAGGCGCCCCCAACAACACCCGCAACTCCCAGCTTTCGTAAATAAGGCTCGTCTTCCAGCACGAAAGCGGAAACACCATTGCCAAACACGTTATTTCCAAATGCCATCGTACTAATTAATACGCTTTTAGTTACCGGGACATTTTTATATAGAAATTTACTATACTTGAATTCTCCCGGAATACTGGGATCTATTTTCAATTTCTCCAGATATTCCGGTAGAACGGCCGTATGTCCAGCCAAATCCAGCACAAAACTAGCAACTTCACCGTTTACTGCCATCTCCAGAATTATTTTTCCATCAACTTCCCGGTAATCCTTGACCTCCGTAGCAGTATTCTTTATCTGTGCCTCTGTCATACATGATAACAGACAAAATAATAATAACATCAATATTTTCATGTGCAATAAATTTACATCCATTTAAAATCTCTTGATCTCAACCTTTTTTTCTTTCCCTTCTTTTAGGACTATGATATAAGCCGTATCCTCCTGTATTGCATCAAGAATTGCATCTACCTCCAACTGACTTTGTGCAACATCGGCCAGATTTTTACCATTAATATTCACGACCTCATCGCCGAAAGCCAGCTCGTCTTTTAAACTATCCCAAACCGTCGTTACCTCGAAATGACCTTTTACCGGTAATATTCCCACGTTCCACGTTTTGGGAGCCCCTCCGGCATCAACGATTGCCTCATCATACGGGAAAAAGTAGAATCGATTCCGCATATAATCAATGACCACCTTACCATATTGCAGTATATCAACACCCACAATGCTCATTCCCATATTAATCGTGATACTCCCCACATTTACAAACTTCTTGTCCAAGAAATTCATTTCGTCCACCACCACTTTATCAATCTCTACCGGTTGACCAACCCCACTAATTCCTACCATGTTTACCCCTATCGCCTCCGCAACTTTCGTGTTTCTCACCTGATCTTTCAAAACCTCATAATCCGAGGAAGAGAGTAACAATAAATCCGATGCTCCAGTATCAAACAGCACTCGTCTTGCCACTCCCCCAAAGTCCACATCGACGATGGAATGATCCTCCTTTCCGGGGAACATTTGAACGCCCTCCGTAATTTTTAAACCAGCCGGACGGTAAGGATAATTAATCACCATGATCTTTTCGCGCGCATCAAAGGTAATAACCGATTGAGCAAAAGCATCGCCCCCCAGGATTCCCGCTACTCCAAGTTCTTTGAAAAATCCGGTCATGGGGAATATCATTGTCTCCAAACGAGATAATTTATAATTCGGACTCAATTCCACGTTTTGTAAGATCCCGGTCTGGAAATTAGTTCCAGCCCGGTTTATATCAGAAACACTTGTCGAAGTCCCCGTGCTCAATGCTTTCATATCAACAGCAATATCTCGCATAGTTCCCGTTTTCCCCCCGGTATCCACAATATACTTCACTTTCAAGCCATTCACAATAACAGGAATGATAATTTTTCCTTCAACAAACTCGTACCGGATCGTGTCACAAACCCGGCGAGATGACTGTTGACAGAAAACACTTATCTGTGACAACGTTAATATGCTAACAAGTAGTACAATTACTTTCATGTTACTCTTTTTGATAAACAATTACTTTCTCTCCCTGCTTGGTTTGCACGGTTAATCTTGTCTTTTTCTTCCCTTTTAACTCGGGTATCCCATTAACAATACTCTCACAAAAATCATACATTCTGACGGGTTTACCATTAATACGTGTTACTTTATCCCCGACCTCGACAACACCTTTCATAGCACTCCAAACCGTAGAAATAATCAATTCCCCATCTTTTACCCGAAGAGCCACGTTATAATGCTTACTTGAAAGATCGTTTACTGCTTCATTTGCCTCAAAATAGAAACGGGCACGAGGATAATCCAGTGTCACTTTACCGTAATCCAAAAGTTTAACACCTAATAAGGTAAAAGGTGGGGTTGAGGTTTCCGATGTCACGTTTTGGAATTTAGTTCCTCCAACCGACAAAACGGGTAAACAAACACGATGGGAAATGTCCGCCTCTGCCATTCCAGCAACCCCGATCGAGCCTTCCCCGTAACCTTCTGATAATACTTGAAAAGCTCCGGTTGTTTTCAATGTCTCGTAATCCGAAACTTTTAATGAAAAGAAACTAGGGCATCCCGTATCAAAAAGGGCTGTTATATTATTTCCCGCACCAGCTTGTAACAAAATTATCGGCATCCCGGATTTGGTAAAAGGGAGCATTTTGCGCAACGAGACGGTTGAAGGATTTTCCGCAGAAGTTATCGTGATCGTTTTATTCTTCCCATCAATTTCCACAATCGTTCGAACCAACAAATCACTACCGATCAATCCATCCGTGTGAAAACATTCAAAAGGGGAAGGTTTTGCCAATTTCATTGCCGACACATGCTTGAAATTGATCTTCTGATCAGGAGTCATCAAACTCTCGATCGACACCAATGGATAAGCAGCTTTTTTACTATTCACATCCGTAACGACCAAAGAATCAACAACTGTTAATCCCAATTCTTCACAAATTTCTCCTGTCAACGCTGTACGCCCTCCCGTATCAAAAATGAATGAACGAGAAGTCCCATTCATAACCAGATCCACGATCATTTTGCCCCCGACCATCCGGTAAGGAAGCACAGTTTTGTATTTCTGTGCCCCCACCTGGAAAGTCATTACACAAAATAACAAGATAGTTATTACTTTATAATACATTTTCATATCCAATTACTTTGCCATTTTATCTGCCATCATCACGGCTTGATAAGCATTCAAAATACCACCAGACAGACACAAATCTTCGAATAGGAATAAATCCTGAGTTTGTTTACCATCCACTTCTATTCCCTTCTCAACTTCGACCCCTTTTCTGGAAGTTACTGTTTGTAACAAAATATCACGAATCTGAGAACCGGTCAAGGTTGGATAATAAGCCTTTAGCAAGGCTGCCACCCCGGCAACAGAGGCTGATGCAAGTCCTACCCCCGTGGCCACTTGATATGTATCTCCCGTGTACGCAGAATACACGGAAATCCCAGGTGCGAATAAGTCCAATTCCTTGGCACCATAGTTTGAATTCATAGACGGATTACCATTTTTATCGGAAGAAGCAACCACCATCAAATTCGTCAATTCCTTGTTTCCAGCCATCCAGCGATTGGGGAAAAAGGTTTGTTTTGCGAGATCCCTTGACAACTCCCACACGGGAACAATCACCAGCACCCCCTTACTTTCCGCATACTGCAAAGCCTCAATCATCCATTTTTTCTGGCCTTCCGGATATAACGTATTTTGCTGCGGTAGCACGATCACGGCAGCCTTGTGATCAACTGCATAGCGAATCGCCAACGCCATATCCTTCAAATAAGGTTCGCCACTAGCCGCACTTACCCGTAAAGCCATGATTTCGGCTTGATCCATGATTCCGTCACCTCCTAAACCATTACCTCTCTTGGCCCCGACAATTCCGGCTTGCATGGTTCCGGTCGCCGCATCAGAAGTCAGTAAAACATTATTCCCGTACTTATTATCATTTATATCTAAATAATTATCACCAACAATCTCTTTACGGCCATCACTTCCCATGCTCTTCAGACTTTGCGCGTAAGATACCTTTGCCCGTTCAACTTGTCCTCCAGTAGCATACAAGTTATAGATCGTTTCCCATTTATCTGTTTTCATAATAGAGAAACCATACGCCATAAGCGTAAAAGCAACTTCACTCAAAGAATCACGAGGAGCCAAGGGATCATAGCACGTTTGAAATTCTTTCAAAGTCAATTCCTGTCCAGGAAATCTGGTCTTCATTTGCTTGTCAAATTTCAGAGCATAATCTCTTAACACATATGCCAATCCAATACCGCCATAATTACCAGCCAAAGGTGACTCCATCATAACTTGAAAACGGAAATATTTATATTCCTCCATGTCTGCCGGAGCAGGAACCACCGTTAATTTATCCTCAATCACTTTACAGTAATTTTGCCCGTCAAAAATATAGTCTGCATATTTATCTTTTAAACGAAGAAATTCCCGTTCTCCCTCTCGCATCAGTTTCTCCATCACTTTACCATCTTTTCCCCCAATAAAATTCCAACCATTTATATCATCCACCAACCCATTCTTATCATCATCTTTACCGTTAGTCTTTTCTTTTGGGTTAAACCAGATAGCCTGTTTCAAATCTTCATGCTCTACATCCAAACCTGTTCCGATAAGAGCAACAATAGGCCTTTTTTTTAGTTTTTTGTCTTTCAAAAACTCGTAAGCTTTGTTAACTTCCGCCCCATACACACCATCCTTGTCAAAAGAACAATTATACCAATCTAAATCCGACTGCTTTTTCTGTGCTTGATTATTTTGTTTAATTAATTGCGCACTCGCCATGCAGGCAGACAATCCCATCACGAGTAATAAAAAATATTTTTTCATCATTTACAGTTTATATTATTATACAATACGATCAAAATGTACCACCTCAGAGAACTGATTCTAAAATTATTTTCCCCGAGCTTTCAATATTTCCTCTTTCACCCTCTCTCCCCGTAATCCACGAGCGATAAAACGTCCCTCCTTATCAATCAGCACAATGAAAGGAATACCGTAAAAACCATAAGCTTTCTGTATCGTGTTCGGGGCATCACCGATTGTGAATCCCTCCTTGTTCCATAGCATAACCCAAGGTAATTTTTCAACATCAAGCATATTACGCCAGTCCTTTTCCCGCTTGTCAAGAGAAACACTGATAAACACGAGATCATCACCTTTTAACTCGTTATAAATAGGCAACAAACTCTTCATCTCTTGTCGACACGGCCCACACCATGACGCCCAAAAATCAACAAGCACGAATTTTCCCCGAAAATCACTCAAACGAACCTCTTTTCCTTCCGGATCAACATAGGTAAAGTCATGCGCTTTCGCTCCGATAGCCAAATTTTTTAAACTATCTAAACGCTGTCCCAACCATTTTCCAGAATAAGTTGTCTTAGCTTCCTCGGACATACAATCCCACAAAAATTTATTCGGTTCATACACTGGAATATTTGCCAAGTAAGCCAAAGCACTATACATCGACATCTCCAATTTTCCCTTTACTTCAGGAGAAATTGTTTTTTTTCGATCTACTTTTTCTTTAGGTAACCATTCTGCTAGTTCATAATACTTGTCTATACCAGTAAAACTAATCGAGCTATTATCAACATTTTTATTATCATAGAACCCTTTTATCGTCACCTCCTCGTTAGTCAGATATATTGGCTGTCTTGTCTCCCCGACATAGAGTACATATACATCCGGGGTAATCTCCTTACATTCCGTTTGAAAAGCTTGATTGTTTTCTACTTGCATGGTTAAAATTCTCTCCCCAAAAATTGTTTCCAATCTTATTTCTGTTGGTTCCAACACGCGTAATTTCCCTGACAATTTTAATCCAGCTTGGGCAAAAGCGATCACATTTGTTACTAAAAGTAACAAAATAGTCCATTTGATTTTCAACATAATCTCCTAATTTGATATTGACAAAGAACTATCCGTTTTTTATTGCCGGATAGTTCTTTGTACATTTTATTGTGCAATATCTGGACCTTTCGCAATAGCCTCCAAATCTATATTATATTTTTCCTTCATATAATCAACAACTTGTTGACGCGTCTCAGCTAGCAATGTGTATGTTGAAGCAAATTGACTTTCAAATTCTTCCCTCGTATAATACATGCACATCTGAACATAGGCAATAAAACATTTTTCCGGATTCATTTCAGTCACTTTATATATAGGACTCAAATTAAAACCACTAAATCCCATCTTACCAGGAAATCCTCTCATCATATAATAATTCGGATCATCTTTATAAGCATCAGCATATTGAATTGCCGTTTTATAATCAAAGTTATCCCCAAATCCCGTCGGCATCTCGATGCCTCCATTTTCAATTGCCTTCCGAAAAGTAACTTGCATAAACTCCCCACGCATTTTCCAACATTCTTTTGCCGTTGTCGGAGGTGCTATCGGAGATGTTATCGGAGGAGTTCCTAATCCTGTTGAAATTTCTTGTATGCCTCCCCAACTAATAGCCCAATAATCCAGCCCCTCAAATGAAATATTCACATTGGATTTCGCCGGATATCCAGGAATAAATTCAGTACGGGCAGATAAATCGTAAGCTAAATATATATAAGGAGGTAATGCTTTCTGGATCACATCCCTGTTTAAATAAGTAAATATATGCTTTTGCATAAATGCAATTGCCTCTTCCGCTTGTGTATCATTCAAATCCGATCCCGTATAATTCGATTGGAATCCTCCACCTCCCGTACCTCCTGTCCAAGAACGATTAAAATCATCCTCTGCATAATTTTTATAAATTAAATAGATTCCAAATTCATCCAATATATCCTGAGCCTCTTCATCCCAACTATTACTACCTTGAGGAAATTCAAACCGAGATTCAAGTACCCGATCGCCAGGTGTCAACGCATCCTCATCATAACATGAAGTAAATAACATGCACCCCACGACACTATATAATAATTTTTTTAAAACCATAATATTCATCTTTATTATAAACTACCTTGGATTTGCTAACTTGTTTTGTACTAATTTTTTATTCAGATCCATCACGGCCTGTGGAATAGGTAATGTATAGGAAGGATCATTTTCCTCCAATGTATAACGTTTTACGAATTTTCCATTATCCCACCACTCACGTGAAAAAGAAGGCATCCCGTAACGACGTAAATCAAACCAACGATGTCCCTCAAAACATAATTCCAACCGACGCTCTTGACGAATCAAGGTTACTAGTTCTTCCCCAGTAACACTCTGAATATCATCATAATCAGCAAAACGATTACGTCTTAGTTCATTCAATGCCCACAATGCTGTCGTTTCATCATCATCTTTTGCAGCCGCTTCTGCAAGATTCAAATAAGCTTCTGATAATCGAAATGATAATCCAAAGTAAGTTCCATTAATTGGCACATGAGTGGAACTAATTCCCATTTTACCATAAGGCAGATATCGACTTTGATCCTCATATTCTTTCACGATATAGCGTTCTTTTCTCAAATCTCCAGCAAGATAACCATTCAATAATTCTTTTGAAGCGTTGAATTTCCTCCGAAATTGAGTCTTCTCGGAATCTGTAGATTGACTTTGCACATAAATCGTCATATATGTCAGAAAGTCATCCGTGCTTCCATAGCACCAAATGTTTTCCGGACAATCCATTGAAACAAAATTATAATAAGGTTCTTTTGCAGTAGGAGCTTTAAGAGAATTCAAATCCAATAAAGAAAAATTCCAGTCTTTAATTACCTTATTCGCATACACTGCTGCCTCTTTCCAATTCTCCATATATAATAGTACACGTGACTTTAATAATTGTACCATCGGTAAACTCGTCCGATAATCACGTTTGTAACGCATCTCTTCCGGCAAAGATTCATAAAGACGTTCCGACTCATTCAAATCACTCATAATCAAATCATAGACCACCTCAACGGTATTTCGTGGCAACTCCTTTACCTCCATTGCACTTGTTGTCTTAAGAGGAACACCTAATGCTTTCTTATTATAATTATATGGTTCACCCCAAAGATTTACCAGATGAAAATAGTAGAAAGCTCGTAATGCATAAGCTTGAGCTTTAACGATCGCTTTCTCGTCGTAAGTGCCATCTACATCATCAATATAATCTAAAGCGGCATTAGCCCCGCGGATTCTTATATACAGACCTTTCCAAGTATTATTATTCGTGTAAAGGCCAACATTATCCATTGTAACAAACATATCAGGTTGCCATGAATATAACGCTTGATAAGCAGTAAACTTACTCGCATCATTCAACCCCGTACCTCCCACAAAATCAGTACAAGTTATATCATCGTCAAACATTGGCAACAAAGCAAACACAGCTTTTCCATCCGTAGATCTCGGATAAGCCTCTCCTAACAACATCTCATTCAATGATGTCGCATTTTCCGGCACAAATTCGGTCTGCGAACTGGGCTCTAAAAAACTATCACAGGAGATGCATCCCAATACAATCAATACATAAATTATTATATATTTCCTCATCTTGCTATTATTTAAAATCCAACATTAACTCCAAACGAATATACTTTCGGCATCACGCTATCCCCCAATTCCGGATCAAATCCGTTAAAACGCTTACTTGCTATCACGAAAAGATTATTCACACTCGCATTTAATGACAAACTTTTCAATCCTACACGTCCACATACTGCTGGATCCATATTCCATGTCAGTGTTAATTGACGACAACGAAAGAAAGAAGCATTTACCACCCGGACATCTGATTGAGCCCAAGCCTCAATCCAATTAGGATTCGATCCATCAGGTGTTTCTATATTATAACGAGCAGAAGTTACCAAAGCAGGAATATCTGTATATTTTTCATCTCCAGGTTTTTGCCAACGTTTCAACAAATCCCGACTTAAATTCACATCCGGCTCCGGAATGCGAACAGAAGAGGGGAAATTAGCATAAGGAGATGGTAATCGTTTTTTAGAACCAATCAGCAAGGCAAAACTAGATGATAAGTTAAACGATTTATAGCGTAATCCCAAATTAATCCCTCCTGTGAAATCCGGTTCACTTGTTCCAGAATACACCAAAAAAGTTGTCGGATCAATCTCCGGATCAGCCCCACCTTCTGGCATATCTAGCAAATTAAATAGAGGTCGTCCATCCTCACTACTTAGTCCAGCAAATGAATATGACCAAAAACCACCTAACGGATAGCCTTTTTTCAATATTTTATCACTCGCTCCCCCCAAGAAATTATTCAGTTTTGCATTAAACTCTGATTCTCCGGTTTCATTCCAGTTCTTAGAAGAATTCAGTGAAACATTAAATACCCAATCTTCTGTTTTTACTGGAGTAAAACTAACTGTAAATTCGACTCCACGATTATGTACAATACCCCCATTCAAATTTGTAGTCGTCGTTCCGTATTCAAAAGGTAGTGTATTGGAAACGATCGCATTAGAACGCCTCGTGTAATAATCAAACGCAACACTAAACATTTTAAATAGTTCCAGATCAACACCTATATCCCAAGAACGAGTCCGTTCCCAAGAAAGATGTGGATTAGGAATAGAAGATATAGTGGTATAATATTGATTATATAAATCAGCAACCCCCATTTGGTGTAACAATAAATCCGGACTCAAGCTTGTCAACGCATTTCCTTGAATACCATAAGTAACATTTATATTTAACGCAGAAAGCCAAGGTACATATTCTCTCATAAAATCTTCTTCTGTTACATGCCAAGCTAAACCAAATGAATAGGTCGGATCAAAACGATTATTGGCATCCTGTCCGAAACGATTAGAAGCATCATTACGAATGGTAACATTAGCAATATATCGATTCTTTAATGAATAAGCAAAAGTTCCGAAAAAAGACAAAAAATTATCTGTTTTCGTCTCCTTTTTCCATCTTCCTTTATAAATATTTCTCAAAATACCCCAACCTGTCGAAGTATTTGAAATTGGCACAAGTTCATCCGGAGGAGTCGGTTGTATAGCAACGCCTCCCCGGTCCGGAGCATACCCCCACACGGTATTAGAATTGTTAGAAAACCGAGTTGATCGCAACTCCATAGCAACCATAATATTCAAACGATTATCCGGATTAAAGGATTTTGATACCAACAACTTATTTTGAATATTATACGAACTTTGCAAAGCATCTGACGTAAACAATTCACCACCAAATGGTAACATTGCAGACTTAAACTCAGGGCTATCTGCATCAACCGTATTATAATCGTATCCTCGATAATTTTCAGCAATTCCAAAAGTTTTTTCCGTACGATAAGATTCATTATTTTTATTATCTCTTGTATATCCCCCCGTAAATTGATACTTCAACCAATCTGTAATATCCCACGAAAAATCTAATGTAGCATTAAAGCGAGATGTCTCGACGGAAGAACCACTATTATCACGTTCATTAATAAAATTATAACCTAAATCCGTCACATTATTATTTAACAGATATGAAGCACTCTTTCTATAAAACAACAAATCTCCATTCTCATCATAAGCAGGTAGTGCCCTAGAAGTAGTTGTCGCATAAGACATCGGATTCACATTTTGTCCAAAACCCTTCGTTTTAGATGTAACAGCATTGATCGTAACATTGGTTCGAATATTCTTCCGGAGTTGAGCATTCACTGCAACTCTCCCCGTCAATCGCTCTTGCGAGTTTCCGATTTCCTGTCCTAAAGAACTACTATAACCAGCAGAAACATTATAAGTAACTTTTTCCGTTCCTCCGGATATACTCAAATTATGGTTATGACTAACAGCCGAACGAGTCAACAGCTTAAACCAATCTGTATTAACAGTCTCCAATTGCTCTTTACGATCAAAAAATTCATCTTGAGAAAGCTCTCCAGCTATATACATTTTCATGATTCCTTCATACGTGTGATACTGCTTGACAGGCTCATTCAAGTATATCGCTTTATTTGCAAAGGCATCTTCTGAAAACTGAATTCGTTCCTTAGAATTCATCAAATTAAACATTCCATAATTAGGACGTGTATTAATACTCAAATTCCCAGTATAGTTAATTGTCAAACGATCCGATTTCCCCTTTTTCGTAGTAACAACAATTACACCATTCGAAGCTTTTGAACCGTAGACAGCAGTTGCTGAGGCATCTTTTAACACCGTTATTGTTTCTATATCTTGTGGATTCAACCACGAAATCTGACTACCAATGATATTAGAGAGATCCTCTGTCATATAAGTTGTTGCATTTATCTGAATAGGATCTTCTTGAATAATACCATCAACCACCCACAATGGATCTTGATTTCCCAAAATCGTTGACGTTCCTCTAATTTTTATCTTAGGACTTGCTCCAATTCGAGAACTTGTGTTTATCACCATCATTCCCGCAACTTGTCCCTGCAACATCTGGTCAATTGACGAATAAGCAGGCATCATAATATCAGATGCTTTAACCGTAGAATATGAACCTACCATATCCCTTCGATTGATAGATTGATAACCTGTTACGACAACCTCCTCCATCTCTAGGGCATCCTCTTCTAAAATAATATCAAGTTCTTTTTGGCCAACCCATTTCACTTCCTTTGTCTTCATCCCAACAAATGAAAATACCAACACGATATTATCATGTTTTGTCGTATTAAAAGTAAATTTTCCGTCAATACCAGTAGCAACTCCAACTGTCGTTCCTTTTTCAATAATGGTCACTCCCGGCAACGGTTCTCCACTTTTATCTTTCACCACTCCTTTAATTACAACCATTTTGTCTTCTGGCTTTTCATCTTTTACCCGAATAATGACCAAACGACCATTGATCTCATACATCAATTTTGTATTCGCCAAGCAAATATCCAGCACCTCTTTCAAATCCGCTTGCTTTACATTCACGTTTACAGAAGAAATCTGATCCACGTCTTCAATTGAATACAAGAAAGTATATTCTCCTTTCTGTTCAATCAACTTGAATACATTTTCCAACTTCCCACCTGTCATCGAAATATCATATTTCGCCGTCTGGGAATACGCCCCTGCCATACTCTGCAGGACACACACCAAAAGTAATAATACAGTCACTTTCATTTTTAACAAACTAATTTGCAACTTTCTTCCATCAAGAAAGTCAAATTCTCGTTTTTTTTTCATAGTTTTGTTTAATTCTTAAAGGTTAAACTCTATTGTTAGCTTGTTGGAGCAATCTAACAATCATGAAACTTTATACAGGGAAGTGTTGGAGCACTTTCCTGTTTTTTATCTAGCACTCACTATAATTTTCTGTTCATCTACAATAAAACTTACTTTTCCTGTTTTTTCCAGCATCTTCAATGTTTCGGATATATCTGAATATCGCTCCACGATTCCGGAGAATAATATATCTTTTACACTACTTTGTTCATAAAATACCGTCACGTTATACCAACGAGACACATCATCCAGAATTGTCTCTAAACGTTCCCGCCGAAACACGAATTTTCCTTTGGTCCAAGCACTATAAGCAACCGCATCAACTTCCCGCACATCAAGTTTGTTTTCCCCAACCAATAAATCCGCTTGCTGATTCGGAGAAAGTTCAACACGTTGAGAGGAAGTCTTCACCTCAATCTTGCCACTTATTAATGTCGCAGTAGAACGATTATCTGCCGCAAAAGACCTTAAATTAAAGGAGGTTCCCAAGACTTTCACTTCCATACCATTTATCTCCACGATAAAAGGTTTATTCTCATCTCGCTTTACCTCAAAATAACCTTCACCCTCCAAACGCACCCGCCGTTCCTTTCCCACGAAAGCAATCGGATAAGTCAGTTTAGTCCCTGCATTCAGACACACCTTAGTACCATCGGCTAATGTCACTTGGAATTCTCCTCCATTAGGAATTTCCAACACGTTAAGTCGTTCTTCCTTCACGGCAGATTCCGTTTGATAAACTAACGACTTATCCACCTGTTCTATTTTCCCGGAAAGACTATCTTCAACAATCACCGTGTTATTGTCAGCTAAGACGACTTGTTTACCATTATCTAAATACAATATAGCCTTTTGTGTCCCCGGTGTAATTCGAGCCACTTTTTTGTCTCCCTGCACAGAATCCTTGTTATCCGACATTTGAAAAACGAACCATCCCGCAACCACCAATACAATTACGGATGCCGCATATCCCATCCATCGCAATGACAATCGACGTCTCTGTGGGGCTATCTGTTTTTCGATTACGTTCCACACCTGTTCCCGATGAATACTCCGATATTCAGCATAACTCCGACTTAATGAACTTCCTTTTGCTAATTCATCGAATATCTGCCGATTAAAATCAGATTCTTCCAACCAAACAAGTAATTCATTCTTCTCCTGCTCGGTAAGTTCCCCGATTTTATCCTTATAGATCAATTCCGCTATTCGAATATATTTTTTAGTCATATCTTCTATTTATATTCCTAAAACAACTGAAATAAAAAAGCGGGTAGTGAAAAACGAAAAAAAATCGATCTTTTTTAGTATGATTTTCTAAATAAGAAACAGAAGATAAAATTGATCTTTCAATTTATCCCGTAATAGCTTGTAAGCGTTCTTTTTATGAAATTTTACCGTATTCAGGGAAACCTGCAACTCATCTGCAATTTCCTGATTATCCATCCCCTCGAGATTTAGCAGGCATACCTTTCTGCAATGTTCCGGCAAAGAATCAATAGCTGTAAAAATTAATCGACGTGTTTCTTCTTCTATTACTGACCTCATATAATAAAGCTCTGCATCTTCATCTCGAAGGATTTCATTCATATAATGTTGCTCAATCTTACGATGTTTCAGTACATTCAACGCTTTATTACGTACGGTAGAATATAAATACGCCTTCACGGAAAGTTCGTCTGGAAACTCTAACCTGTTTTCCCACAGAGCAAGGAAAGCATCCTGTACAAGAGATTCACTCTCTTCTCGCTCTCCCAAATAACGATCAGCAAAAAGAACCAAGGAATTAAAATATTGATCGAACACTTGCTTGAAATCAAGCCGTGTACCATTAGTTAATGTAAAACAATAATTCCTGTTCATACCTATCATCCATCTCTATGAATGGCAAATATGCGAATAAAAATTGAATTATCCCTCATGTCACTTGACGAAACAAAAATATGATACCAAAGGAACGAGTCATTAACCACAACTTTTCCTTTGGTATCAAAATAATGTTCATTTTTCAAAAATGCTACATGGGTTTCTGTTCCGCCTTAGAATTATGTTCCAATTCAGCACGAGGAATCGGGAAACACAATTGATCATCGCTTTGGAAATTCGGATTCATGTCTTTCAATTTCCGGTGGCCACCCTCATTATATCTTACCGTCAAATAAAAGATTCCACCATTCTCCATTCCCAATTCCCGAACATTCTCCCGGAAAACTTCTTCCAACACCTCTGTCAGAGAAGAGTAATTCGTCTCATCAAATAACGTATTACCCGACCGTTCCCGCAGAACATTCAACACATCAATACAATCCTTTATCGATGCATTTGTCCGGGCCATTGCCTCCGCTTTTATCAGGTACATCTGGGCAACCCTCATATAATACATCGGACAATCGCCACTCGTGATATAATGTTTTTTCCACACCAATGTTTTCTTAGCCAGCGTTCCGTTACCGATCATGACAGAATCAAAGGTAACCGCATAACGTTTATCCTCCGGTGTCAAGATTTCTAAAAACGTTTCACTTGGCTTATAAGTTCCACCCCCGAATAATTTCAACAGACTCCCCACATTAGCCATCATTGTAGGCACACTCTTCAAATGCCTTGTAAACATTAATTCTTTCGAATTATACCCGTTCGTGAAAATATCCCCATACGTAGCCTCCAAACCAAATTCACTACTACCAATCACCTCATCAGCCAACCGGATCGCCTCGTCATAATCCCCCTCGGCACCCCGATTCATCAATAAATCAGCCTTGAAAGCCTTTGCTGTTGTTGCACAACCACGGTATCTGGAATAAAATTCCGGTCCATACTTGATGGCATAATCCAAATCCTCGAAAATTTTCTCGTAACTCTCTTTCACAGAGCTACGCCCTTGATTATTATTTGAAAGAGCGGAAGGTTCCAACCGGATGATCGGCCCGTAATCACTATTTGTATCCCAGAAATAACCATATCTCCGAAGTAAAAAAGCGTGAGCAAAAGCCCGAGTAAACTTTGCTTCCGCCAACATCTCTGTTTTCCGGTTCTGCCCGAACTTACTTTCAGATAATTTTTCCACGTTATAAATAAAATTATTTGCGGCATTCACCATTTTATAAACAAGTTGCCAGGGAGCAGAAACGTACCCATCCTCATCGTTCATCTCGAATTCCAACAATTGGTTCAACTCAAATGCCGTACGATAAGTACTATCCAACAACCCCGTACGATACTCGTTATCACTAATATAGTAAGCACTCATCGTTCCGTATGACGTCAAATAAGAGTAAATTCCATTTAATGCTACCTCTGCCGAGGATTCATTCGTGATTGCATTTTCCCCCACTAAATTATGAGGGGGTAACTCCTTCTCAAACATACTGTCACATCCCGTTGCCAAGACACAAAGCAGAAATATCCAACTATATATAAATCTATTCATAACTAAATCATTTAACAGTTAATTTTAATCCAAAATTAAACGTACGTGTTCTCGGGTAAGCATCCGAATCTATGGCTGCCCCCTGAATAGTATTACTACTATATGACTCCGGAGAAGGACCTGGATAAGAAGTAAACGTACACACATTATTTGCCGAAACAAAAACACTGACATTTCCAAAAATCTTCGTTTTGCTCACAATGGATTCCGGCAATTTATACTCCAGATTTATATTTTGAATTTTAAGGAAAGAAGCATCATGCACAGAAAAATCTGTAAAGTCCGTATTCAAGAAGTCAATTCTCACACATGGATAATTGCTCGTCGGATTTTCCGGAGTCCAACGTTTTAGAGCAACATCCAACACGTTTAGCGTACCGGCTGAAGAAAAAGTAAATTGATTTGCTTCCGCCAGCCAAGCCTTTTGCGCCCCGTAACTAAATGTTCCCTGTACGCTTAATGTCAATCCTTTCCACCTCAAACGAGTATTAAAACCTCCTTCAAAATCCGGACGGGAACATCCCAAAACAACCTTATCATCCATATTACCGTAATCCCTATTCACCCGGCCATCACCATTCTGGTCCACAAATTTCAAATCACCCGGTATCGTCTTCCGGTAAGAATACTTCTCTTGATACATATAATCCGGATTCAACGATTCGTAATAATCAACTTCTTCCTGCGAACGGAAAACACCATCTGTCTCGTAACCATAAATCAACCCCAACGATTTACCCTCTTGGATAACAGTATTTCCCAATGAAGTAGAACCCGGTGAAGAAACGAACTCCGCGTCAAGTCCAGTGATCTTGTTCTTATTCTTTCCGATATTAAAACCGAAAGACCAGTCCCAATCTTTGTTCTGAATAATTGCGGCTGAAATATCGAACTCAACTCCTTTATTCTCGATATTGGCAAAATTCACTGTTGTTGAAGTCATTCCCGTACTTAACGCCATGGTAAACGGGTACAACAATCCTTCCGTTTTCTTCACGTAAAATCCTAACGAACCTCGTATTCTCTGATTCCTCAAAAAACCGAAATCCAATCCCAAATCATATTGCTCTGTCGCCTCCCACTTCAACTCATCGTTACCAATCTGGCTGGGAACCATCGCTGGCATTCCTTGATAATCAGTAGAAGAATATAACGTTCTCCAACCATATTCACCCACGAATCCATTACCAGACTTACCCCATCCAGCTCGTATTTTCAAAAACGACAACCAATCAATTCCCTTCATGAAATTTTCTTCAGAAACAATCCATGCCGCAGCAAAAGAGGGGAATGTACCCCACCGATAAGCAGGAGCAAACCTTGAAGAACCATCCGACCGAAGGGTTCCGGTAAATAAATATCGATCCATAAATTTATACTCAACCCTTCCCACAAAAGACAACAATTTCGAACCACTGGCACTTCCACTCAACATTCCATACTGATACGGGTTCGTTCCCTGCCAAATAGCATTCTGCACGTTATCATCCGCAAAATCAGACATGGCCAATGAATAAGATTCCGAATCCTCCTCATTATAGTTGCTCGCTAACACGGCTGACAAGCGATGTTTTTCGCCAAAACTCTTCACGTAAGACAAACGCACCTCAAGCTCCTTACTCGTTGTCTTACTATGCCTTTTCACTCCTAATCCTTTCTGATCGCTCCAATTAAAACTCCCCTCTTCCGTCTGACTGGATGCATATGAGTATCCTTCCCCTTTCCGTGTTTGGTAGGTATATTGTGTCATCAAAGTCAACTCCGGCAATATCTTAAATTCCAAATTTCCCGTGAGGCGGATGTTATTACCCTCCGTCCGATTTGTATTTTCTTCCATCTCGACAATCGGATTCCCCACGTAATACGTCTGTCCATACCAAGTGTACGAATGGATATAATAAGACCCGTCCTCATTATAAGGTTCAAGATCAGGCCTAGCCTCTGCCGCAATCGACAAGCTACCGTTATTACTCAGACGATCGGTAATCGTCCCCGCCACTTTCACGGTAGCACTTATCCACGGGTTTATATCCGTATCGAAACCGACATCATACGTGTATCTCTCAAACTCCGTTCCTTTCACCTGTCCTAACTCGTTCGTGTACCCCAAAGAGGCATTATACCCGAACAACTCTCCACCCCCGCGAATGGAAACCTTATGTTGTTGCCGGGAACCATCCCGCATAATATAATCCATCCAAGGAGTATCCGCATCTCCCCAAAAACTCGGATCAGCAAACTTCTTGTATGTCGACCATTGCGTAACATCCTCATATCCGGCCGCCTTGGCAGAGTTGCTGGCCGCCTCCAAGACTAACATTTTAAATTCATCCGTTGATAATGTATTAATATCCGACACCAGACTGGTCATACTATAATCAAAGCTGTAATTAATAACGGGCTTTTGATTACGCCGCCCCGCTTTTGTCGTGATCATGATAACCCCGGCAGCAGCCCTTGACCCGTAAATTGCGGCAGAAGAAGCACCTTTCAAAACATCGATACTCTGAATATCATCTGGGTTCAATTCATTAATATCAAAATCACTAGTCATGGGAACATTATCCACCACGATTAAAGGAGACGTTGCCCCACTCAAAGAGGGAACACCCCGAATCTCCAAACGAGCCGGACTACCGGGAGCCCCACTTCCCGCCAATATACTTAAGCCTGAAATTTGTCCTTGCATCATGGTCGCCACGTTCGTTGCCGTTGATTCTTCAATCACCCGGGTATCAAAACTAGCCACGGCACCCGTTAAATCTTTCTTTGTAGAGGTTCCGTAACCAATCACCACCACTTCGTCCATCTCACTCATCTCATCTTCCAACATGACATTTAACTCGGATTGCCCCGTCCATTTCACCTCTTTAGTTTTCATTCCAACAAATGAAAAAAGCAAAGTTGCTGTATCCTGTTTAACAAGATTCAATGAAAAATTCCCGTCTATCCCGGTTGCCGTACCCACACTTGTTCCTTTAATAATAACTGTCACCCCGGGTAAAACACTACCTTTAGAATCTTTCACGACACCTTTAATAATCACGCTTTCCTTCTTTTCCGGTTCTACTCCAGCCTTTTTTAATGAAATCAAGATCGTCTGATCCTCAATTGCATATTGCAGAGAAGTATTCCGCAAACACAATTCTAAAACCTCTTTTACCGAACTTCCATCAACCTTCAGACTAACATTCTTTACCCCTTGCACATCTTGCTTGTTATACAAAATGTAATAACCGGATTGCACTTGCAATTCTTTTAACACCTGTTCCAGAGATACCCCTTGAACGTCCATCTTGATTTGTTTCTGACTATAAGCAGGTATTGCAAACGTAATAACAGGCAACAATACCATAAGTACCACAAATTTCATCACTAACATTTTTTTTCTACTCCATCGCCATAAATGGAAAATTAATTCATCTTTTTTCATATATTTGTTTAGTTATTATTTAATACTCGCATCAAACGCCAATCCGAGGCGAGTTTAAAAATTACAGCAGCCTGATAAGTCCTCGACAAACTTATCGGGCTTCTTTTATCACGATTCTCTTATTTTCAATGACATAATCTATATTTTGAGTTTTTTTCAGCATATCCAATATTTTCGAAATATTCTCATATTTACGAATTACCCCGTAAAACACTGATTTTCTCAATTTCGGAGATTCGATAACAATGTCCACATCATACCAACGTGCCAGCTTACGCATCATCGTCTCCATATTTTCATCATCAAACACGAAAAGTTTTTCCTTCCAACCGACAAAATTTGCCACGTTTACCTCATACATCTCCATCTTCCCTGTCAACGTATCCAATTGCACTTGATACCCAGGCTCCATTACGATCGCCCCACCTGTCTCTCTTTCTGAGTTTACCTGCACCCGGCCGTTCACCAATGTCGTCTGTATGGCTGGCTCATCTCGATAAGCCATTATATTGAACGATGTTCCTAACACCTGCACGTCCATTCCCTTACAATGTACCTCAAACATTTTTCCCGTACGTGCCACCTCAAAATAAGCCTCTCCCTCTAGATACACTTCCCTTTTATCCCCAGAAAACGTTATCGGGTAACGTAAACGGGTCTGGGAATTCAACCACACTCGGGTCCCGTCAGCCAAGGTCAAACGATATTCCCCGCCCCGGGGAATAATAATGGTATTAAATTTCAACGAATCCGAGATCGCCCCCTGCACCCCCTCATAAGAAAGTACATTAGAATCATTCTTCAGCATTATACCTTCAATCTGTAAAGATTCAATTCCTCTGGCAGAACTTAAATCAACCCTTCGTCCATCAGCCATTTCCAATATGGCACATTCCTGCCCCGGCAAAATATCAGCCGTAGTAGGATTCTTAAATTCAACACCACTTTGCTCTCTCAACAACAACACACTACCAATAACCAAGGGGAGAATCAAAATAGCCGCAATTCTTCTCGACCAACGAATCACACGCGTACGTTTTCCTTCTCTCCGAATAGAAGGTAACATCCGCTCCCGTATCGTATCCAGAGAATAATTCTTGTATTCATCCAAACGTTTTACGACATACTCCCGATCAACCATCCGTTCATAGAATTCCCGATGCGCCCCGCTTTCCGCGATCCAGTCCTCCAAAGCTTTTTCTTCTTCCGGCCGAATCTCGCCCTGCAAACGAGCCACAATCCATGAGGCTACTTTCATATTCTTTTCATCCAGCATACATTCAATTTCTTTCACACAAGAAACGACTGGCCGGACAAAAAGAATGACAAGAAATACGTTTTTTTTGAAAAAATCAGATAAAAAAATCTGTCATCCCGAACATCACTAAAATAGTCCCTATCCCGAAACGCCGTTTCAACACGGACATTGCTCTTTGTTTTTGCGTCTTAACAGTATGAATGGATACAGATAACGTGTCTGCAATTTCCTGATTACTCAATCCTTCCAACCCCAATTTAAAAACACGGGCGCACTCTGTTGGTAGTTCTTCAATGGCTCGATAAAGTTGTCCCAACATCTCCTCTTCTATCATCTTTTCATCCAGAAAATCTTCACTAAGTTCCCGAACAATATCGGCCTCATACTTATGAACCACCTGTTCATGCTTTAATAGATCCAAACATTTATTTCGGGCCGTTTGATACAAGAAAACTCGAATAGGAAGTAATTGAACAAAATTTTTACGTCGTTCCCACAAACGAACAAAACTCTCTTGAACTATATCTTCAGCAAATGTGTCGTTCTTCAATATAGAATTACAGTAAAAATAAAGTGATTTCCCATAAGTATCCAACAAAAAAGCAAAAGCATTTTCGTCACTCTCCCGCAATCTCTTTACCAGATACTCCGGTTCCTCTCGAAATCTTTTATTTTGTACATTCAGATTCATTCGCACCGTATAATTCAACTTCCATACACGATGACAAATATGCGAATAAAAATTGAATTATTTCAATATCAAGGGAACACGTTTCCGACAAATCACTCCTCTTGAAGTTATTCCTTCCACGATAACAGAATATTTTCCGTACGTATCTGCCGTGTAGAAAGACAATTTAGCCGGGGCATCTTTACTGATCTTGACAACCGGTTGCCAGTAAATTGTCGAGCGTTCGTCATAACGATTATCCCGACGCACGGAATCAATCTCGTATTTAGGCACGTAGAATTCGTCCGGAATCTGGTACCCCATAATTTTAAAAGGTAACACATTGGGACGTCCAAAATCCTTCGGTGTCCACCCCGGTTCCGCAGAGATAATTAATACTCCGTTAGCACCCCGATCGCCAAAAAAGATTTTACCTTGCATCTGATCCAGCAAAGATATATTCCGCAAAGCACCTACCGGAATCAAACGAATCTGATCCATCGTTTCTTCAAAATCATTTACCAAAACATACAATTTCCGTCCGAATTGCTTGAAACAATCTTCCCCATCATCATCTTTTTCAAAAGTCACACCGGGCAGCTGTTGCACGATCCAAGTTATATCCAAGGCTGAATTTTCAGCAATACGGGCCGAATCCAACTGATAATTAGCGATATTATCGTAAAAAGAATAACTCTTTTTCTGTTTCCGACGGGACACGAGTACTTCGTCTAGCACGTACACCTTCTCCCCATTCTCGTAATAATAATCCTGCCCAAACTTCTTATAAAAATCATCCTCTTTTTTCTTCGTTTCCAACGTGTTAGGCAACTTATAATGCGGAGGTAAAAATTCATCCTGATCTATATTCACGGTTACACCCCGACGTCCTTTTGCACTCAATGCCTGAACCAAGAATGAAGTACTGTCATGGAAAGCCAAGCCATCAATTAAAAAATTCCCGGTCTCATCCGTTTCCGCCATCCGACATAACCCATAATTGGAAAGCAATACGATATTAGCTCCCTTCGACTTCTTTCCCCAGAAATTATTCACTCTCCCGGAAATCACCTGCCCGATCTCCAACGGGTATTTCAAATCATCAAACTCCCCCCTAGCCAACTTGGATACGTCAAAACGAGTCCACCCGTGTGTCATCATCACCAAATCCAAATTATCCGCAATCTCCGGTGTCGTATCATTGAAATAATAAGCCGGGTTATCAATGTATCCCTTCAAATCCGAAGTCAACAATAAATTGGATAAAATATTGTCCTCCAAAGAATCCTGCACCACTTTTTGATCATCTGTCACAGATATTGAAAACGATCCATCTAACACGCCTTTATATGCCTCTTCAAAATCAATCTCCATTTCCACTAATTCTCTGGCAATATACGTCGGCTTATCTGTCGTAATTTTCAACTCTGGACGCTGGTTGCGTTTCACGAAGAATAATCGTTGACTATACACGTTTCCCGCGGAGTCAAGTAACACAATATGCGAGATCCCTTCCGGCAAAATATTCAAATTCACACTTCCCCTTTGCAAACCATTTACCCGATTCATCCCGACAACGATACCCCGACAATGCACTACCGTGTACAATTCCTCCGGCAATATAGCATTCTCTCCTTTGATCACCCGATAACTCAAAATTGAATCCTTCCGGCTAACCGAAAGTCCCCATCCTGTCTCCGAAACTTCGGGCAAATCAAATCGTTTTTCTACCCCTTCCTCCGTCTTCATCACGGCATAAAACTTCTTTCCCGGATTCACGGGCAAACGGAATTTTCCCATTCCGTCATGCTGAGTATGAACCGTAGCAATCACTATCGAATCTTGATACACATCTCCCGAGGCCTCCACGGCTCTCCCGTCAGCCCCGATAGCCTTAAACGCCACTTGCTGAAAATTCCCCGATAACAAATTTCCTCCTTCCGGGAAAAACTGCACGTCAAAATCCTTTAATTGTGAGGGGATATAAATATAGCGTTTAAACGGGAAAGGTTGTCCATCCCGAAATTCCACTTCGATTGTTTTCATCGTGGTATCAATCCTCACTTCAAACTTCCCGTCTTTATCCGTCCGGGCCGGTTTCACCGAATACTGATCCTTCTTCACCCCGGCTATATAAGTTACCGACGTCCGGCTATATGGTTCTCCCTGCCCGTCTGACAAACGAATCGTTGCCGTGTAATTATTCTCCCGGTTCTTCGTGTATGTCACGTCTGTCCATACCCTTGAATCTTTCGGGTTAATCACCCGGATCTTCTTTTTGAAAAAATAATCCCCCCCTCCATTCTGCATATAATACGTAAAAGCCCGCAAAGAATAGTCCCCTTGCTGCAAATCCTTGGGGATTTCGATCTGCCCGAAAAAACAAGAATCCCGTTCAGCAACTTTCACCCGCTGAATCACGGAATCCCGTCGATCGATCAAATCGACATAAATATAGTGACTATAAACCATGGGAAACACCGCTGCCGCATGTACTTGGTAAGCCCGAAACCACAACTTATCTCCCACCGTGTACACGCTTTTATCCGTGTGCAGGTACACTTTTTCCTGTTGCAACTCCCGGATCTGTGCCGTAAAATTAGTGATCAACTTCTTTTCAAAAGGAGAAAACTCGTTAAAAGCATATCCCAACAAAATAATACCCAAAAGAACGATCACTTTTTTCATAGGACAAACGAATTAAATCATTTATTTCTCTTGAACAACCCTCTCAAGACATCCGCCAGATCATCCAGGCTGTCATGAGAATCTGCATGAGGTATACTCTTTAACGCACCTAACTCCTGTTCGCCAATACCTATCTGCATCGGATAAACCAAAATACAACTATTTTTACAGAAATACTTGTTCAAATAAGTCGGGATCATCGTCATATTTCTCAAATAAGAGGGGTAATTCCTTCTACTCATCACGATCATCAAAGCATCATTTTCTTTTATATCACGGGATATGATCAGAAAATCATCCCAATTATTGAATTCATTAAACTCAACCTCGATATGATGCTTGGCATGTATATCCTGTAACACATTCAACACGGCAGTATCGGCATAAAACACGATCTTACTATTTGAATTCTTAGCCATATTCCACACTCGAATTACCCAGTAAGGGAAACCGATTTCTCTCTCTGCCCGGAACGGTACCACCACAACGTAACGTTTTATCGTGGATAAAGGCTGTGCCGGACGGTAAACTAATGTAGTCGTGGCACATTTTGATAATACCCGATCTGTCAGGTTCCCCAAAAAGGTATCAGAAATGACCCCTTCTTTGCGAAGTCCCAGTACAATATCAGTTATCTTATGCTCTTTCGTGGCATTTTTGATACCATTTACAATATCCTCATCATAACGCAAAGAGGTCACCAACTCGTTATCTGTTGCCGCGGCAGCTTTCGTTGCCTTTTCCAGTAACAGATTCGCTTTCTTCTCCGCCATACTGTCTCCCTCGTCCGCTTGAATCACGTTCAAAGCTGTCATCACGGCTTTTGCCTTTTTAGATTTAATCGTTACAGCCAAACTAACCAACTCCTCCACATTCTCGATATTACTCAATGGAATCAAAATGCGATCTTCTACTTCTTCACTATCCACGCTCTCATCTTCTGCAAACTCGGCCAAAGCCACCTCCTGCGCTCCTTTCTGCGTGGCAAAAGAGGCAATAATACAGGTCACCAAAATCATCACGATCGTACCATTCAACACGCTTTCATTCAGTAAACGAATCGGTTCTCCTTCCGGAGTTGTCCCCAAAATAACGTTATACCCCACCAGAACTGCCGCCAAAGTAGCCGCCGCCTGAGCATTACTCAATCCAAAAATCAATGTCCTTTCAGAAGCCGTAAACCGGAAGTTTTTTTGTGCCAGCCAAGCCGGGATAAACTTCGATACGGTTGCCACCACACACATGATAACAGCCACCCATATCGTGGTCAAATCATACAAAAACACGTGAAAATTCACCAACATTCCGACCCCGATCAGGAAAAACGGAATAAACAAAGCATTCCCCACGAACTCAATCCGGTTCATCAATGCCGACGTATTCGGAATCAAACGATTTAATGCCAATCCCGCCAAGAATGCCCCGATAATAGCCTCCAATCCTGCCGCCTCTGCCAAGAAAGAGGCAAAGAAAACAAGGCCCAGAACAAATATAAACTGCCCCACGCGATCATCATATCGTTTAAAATACCAGCGTCCGACAAAAGGAAATCCCCAAAGCACGATAAAAGCAAACACGAGCGTTGATACACCCAAACGTATCCAGAACCCTTGAGTCAACTCTCCCGTGGACATTCCCACGATAACCGCCAACACGAGCAAGGCCAGCAAACAAGTCACCACGGTCCCGCCAATCGTCACGTTGACCGCCCGATTCTTTGTGATTCCATATTTACTCACGATCGGATAAGTCACCAACGTGTGAGAGGCAAACATACTCGCCAATAAAATGGAAGTAGGATAAGAGAAATCCAATAAATAAACCCCGGCAAATGTTCCCAAAATCATCGGGATAAAGAACGTGTAAAGACCGAATATCAAACTCCGTTTACTATTCTTTTTAAAATCCGCCATATCAATTTCCAGCCCTGCCACGAACATGATATACAATAAACCCACTGTCCCGAACAACACGATACTACTATCCCGATCCATGATATGCAAGCCGTAAGGCCCGATCAAAGCACCGGCAATAATCAGACCGACAATATCCGGAATCTTAAAACGATGTAATACAAGTGGGGCAAACAGAATAATAAAAAGGATTACAGAAAAGATTAACACGGGATTCGTTAATGGTAATGTAACACTTAGTATATTCAGATTCAACATAAAAGGAATATTTTAGCCGGGTTTCTACTCTTTACATTACAAATTTATTCTTTTTTAATGAATAAAGAAGTAAAAAAAGATAAATTTGTCAGCGAAATCACCTTAACCTAAAAATAAGATGCAAACTACAACCCGTCTCTTTAGCCTATGTTTATTAATTCTAGTTTTTTACTCGTGCCAATCTTCCCCGGGAAAGAAACAACCGGTAGATTGGGTAGATCCGCAAATCGGCTCGGTACATGGCCGTTGGTTTTTCTATACCCCGGCCGCACTCCCTATGGGAATGGCCAAACTGGCCCCGACCACGAATGCCTACGGTAGCTATGGTAGCTGGTTACCCTGCGGATATGATGATCGACATTCTTCCATTGAAGGATTCGCCCATTTTCACGAGTTCCAAATCGGGGGCGTTGTAACGATTCCCACCACCGGGGAACTAAAAACCTTACCGGGCACATTAGAAGATCCGGATTCCGGGTATCGTTCACGCATCGACAAGGCAACAGAAATATCCTCTCCCGGTTATTACGCCGTAACTCTCACGGATTACAATATCAAAACAGAAATCACGGCAACCACCCGGACGGGTTTTCACCGCTATACCTTTCCCCAATCCGCCACGTCAAGAATACTATTTGACATCGGGCATAAACAAGGAGAAAGTGCCACCATCACGGATGCAGAAGTCACGTATCATCCGGAAACTAACGAAGTGACCGGATGGGTGGAAAACTACCCGATTTATGCCACATTCTGCCAGCCGGACGGGAAAATAAAAATCTACTTTGCCGCCAAACTGGACAAGCAACCGCAAACAATAGGAACATTTATTGACGAGAAGGTACAAGAAAACTCCAACACGGTAAAAGGTCCCGGATGCGGGCTATATCTCACCTTCCCGACAAAAGCGCATGAACAGGTACAAATGCAAGTCGGTCTATCCTATACCAGCATTGAAAACGCACGTAACAACCGAGATACAGAAGTTGCCGACAAAAGTTTCAATGACGTGAAAAATGCCGCCCGTCAAATTTGGAATGAAATGCTCGGTCGCATCCAAGTAGAAGGCGGAACCCCGGAAGATAAAACCAAATTTTATACCGGGCTCTACCATGCCCTACTCGGCAGGGGAATTGCCAATGACATAAACGGACAATACATTCGACATGATAAAACGATCGGCCAGATCCCTCTGGACAAAAACGGAATTCCCCTCTATTCCCATCACAATACTGACGGGATGTGGGGCGGTTTCTGGAACCTCACCCAAATATGGACATTAGCCTATCCTGAAATATATTCCAGCTACATAAAATCAAATCTGGACTTTTTCAAAAACTCCAGTTGGTTACACGACGGGGAGGCTGCCGGAGTATACACGAACGGAGTACAAACCAATTTCCAAGGATTAATCATATGTGCTGCCTATCAAGCCGGAATTCGTGATTTCAACATAGAAACAGCCTGGAGTGCCATCTGTAAAAACGAACTAGAATACAAAGGACGGGATATGGGGAACGGAAAATACGACAATGAATACTTTATCAAACAAGGCTTTGTTCCTTTGAAAGATTACCTGTATCCCAATAACTGGGTCTGCAACTTCGGGGCATCCCACACGCTGGAATACGCCTTCAGTTGTTACGCGGCGGCACAAATGGCCAAAGCTCTCGGGAAAACAGCCGCCTACAATACCCTTATACAGTACTCGTACGCCTACAAAAATCTATTCGACCCGGAAACAAAATATATGCGTCCCCGTGAAATGGATGGCAGTTTCATGAAAGACTTCGACCCTCTGAAAGGCTGGAAAGGATTCCAAGAAGGAAATGCCGCACAATACACCTGGTATGTTCCCCATGACATCCAAGGTTTGATAAACCTCATGGGAATCGATCTTTTCAACGAAAGACTGGAAAAAACATTTATCGAATCCCGGAAAACACAGTTTGGTGGAGGAAAAGAGATTGATAGTTTTTCCGGTGTCGAGAAATTATACAATCAAGGAAATCAACCCTGCCTACACGATGCTTGGCTATTCAACTATTCCGGCAAACCGTGGTTGACACAACTATACACCCGGTTAATCTGTGATGAGTTCTACGGAACCACACCGGAACACGGTTACGGCTACGGACAGGACGAAGATCAAGGACAATTAGGAGCCTGGTATGTCATGGCTGCCATGGGCTTATTCGACGTGCAGGGAGGAACCAACATCACCCCTTCTTACCAAATCGGTAGTCCTAAATTCCACAAAATCACGATCAAACTCGATCCCCGGTACTATTCCGGTAAAACACTCGTGATTGAAACAGAAAACAATGCTCCCGATCATTATTACGTGCAGTCCGCAACACTCAACGGGCAACCGTTAGAAGATTGCTGGTTCTATCGGCGGGAAATTATAAACGGCGGACACTTGAAACTACAAATAGATTCTACCCCCAATACCCGTTGGGGAATTGCATCCATGCCCCATTCCAAATAAACAAAACAAAAAAGTCCGAGCTTTAAACTCGGACTTTTCTACATATTAAAAACCATTATTTTACTTCCCAAACGTCTCCGCTGTTCAATAAATCTTCAACACAATGGATAGAAGATTTTGCCTTCACGTTCTCAATCTGGGCATCCAATGCATCATTATAAGTCGTACCTTCCACGTCACGGATCACACCTAAAGCCACGGGATATTCCGGAGCTTTCATGTGTACCAGCATCCAATGCATAGAAGGATTTTCGCTGTGAGCATCATGTACCATAATATCATCCAACGTGATACCATCCTTACCGATCTCAACAACTTTCAACTTACCGGCCTTCATATCAAACATGATACCTTTATCCTTGTTCTTTCCGAAAACCATCGGTTCGCCATGTCTCAAGATCAATTGACGCTCTTCCTTCATCTCTTTATCCGTGATAGCGGAGTGAACCCCGTCAGCAAAGATCACGCAGTTCTGAAGAATTTCCACGACAGCAGTACCTTTATGACGCACACCGGCCTCGATAACTTCTGCACTCAAGTTGATATTCATATCCAACGTACGAGCGAAGAATCTTCCTTGCGCACCGATTACCAACTCTCCCGGGTTAAACGGAGTTTCGATTGTCCCGTAAGGAGAAGTTTTAGTTTTCGTACCCAACTTCGTGGTCGGAGAATATTGTCCTTTCGTTAGCCCGTAAATCTCGTTATTAAACACCAAAGTGGTAATATCGATATTACGACGAATAGCATGAATAAAGTGGTTACCACCAATAGCCAAAGCGTCACCGTCACCGGAAACTTGAAGGATATTCAATTTCGGATTAGCACTTTTAGCTCCGGATGCGATAGCAGCAGCCCGTCCATGAATCGTATGGAAACCATAAGTATTCATGTAATAGGGGAAACGGGAAGAACATCCGATTCCGGAAATAACTGCCCACGATTCTTTCGGGTACCCCAATTCAGCCATGGCTTTCTGTACGGAGTTAATGATACCATGGTCACCGCAACCCGGACACCAACGAATCTCCTGGTTGCTCTTAAAATCTTTCGGTGTATATTGTTCTGCCATGATTATTTTCCTAATAATTCGGTTATTTTTTCTTTCAGCTCAACTACCGTGAAAGGTAATCCGGCCACTTTGTTATATTGATAATACGTGTAATGCGGGAATTTAGCTCTCAAATACTGTGCAAACTGTCCCAAGTTCAACTCGCAAACGATAATCTTCTTGAATTTACCAAGAACCTCATCCGTGTTCTTCGGAAGCGGGTTGATAAAGTTGAAATGAGCCAAGCTCACGTCTTTACCTTCTTCTCTCAATTCACGAACGACCGAGTACAAGTGACCGTAAGTACCACCCCACCCAACAACAAGAACATCTCCACCATCTTGATTTCCGAAAATCTCCTGTTGAGGAATACTGTCAGCGATCTTAGCCACCTTAGCATCACGTAAATCCGTCATAATTTGATGGTTTTCCGGCACGTAACTAATCTCTCCCGTTACATTTACCTTCTCCAAACCACCGATACGGTGTTCCAAACCTTTCGTTCCCGGTAAAGCCCACATTCTGGCCAAAGTCTCCGGATCACGTGCATACGGTTTATAATCATCACCTTCTTTAGCTACTCTCGGGGTAATAGAAGGATAATCTTTCAATGAAGGAATCTTCCACGGTTGAGCGCCATTACCCAAGAACCCGTCTGTCAACAGGACAACCGGAGTCATGTGTTCTACAGCTATTTTAGCAGCCCAGAAAGCATAGTCGAAACAGTTACCCGGGGTACTTGCAGCGACAACAGGCATAGGGCTTTCACCATTACGTCCGTAAAGAGCCTGCAACAAGTCGGATTGTTCCGTTTTCGTGGGAAGACCGGTTGAAGGACCACCACGTTGTACGTCAACAATTACCAATGGTAACTCCGCCATTACGGCTAAACCGGCAGCCTCGCTCTTCAAGGCCAAACCGGGACCTGAAGTTGTCGTGATGGCCAGATTACCCACGTAACTTGCACCGATAGAAGTACAAATTCCGGCAATCTCGTCCTCTGCCTGATAGGTCTTCACGCCTAAATCACGTCTCAACGCCAACTCTTGTAAAATATCAGTTGCCGGAGTGATAGGATAAGAACCGCAGAACAAAGGTAAATTCGCTTTTTCAGCAGCAGCTAGGAATCCCCATGCCGTAGCCTTATTACCGGTAATCGTCCGGTAACGTCCTTTCTCGATCTGAGCGGGAGCCACGTTGAAGTGTACAGCCAAAGCATGAACGTTAGAAGCATAGTTAAAACCACTTTCCAACACTTTCACGTTAGCACTTGCAATCTCCGGTTTCTTGGCAAACTTCTGGTTAATAAAATCTCTCGTGTGATCCACCGTACGGTCGAACATCCAGTAAATCATACCAAGAGCGAACATATTCTTACATTTAACGATAGACTTCTGATCCAGACCACTGTCTTTCAAAGCCTCTTCCGTTAAAGTCGTGATCTTCACGGGGACCACGTTATAATCTTGCAAGACTACATCTTCCAGCGGGTTTTCTTTATACCCGGCCTTTTCAATGTTCTTGTCTGTAAATGCATCCAAGTTCACGATAATCGTCGCACCTTTTTTTGCCCAACGCAAGTTAGCCTTTAAAGCGGCAGGATTCATCGCCACGAGCACGTCTGCAAAATCACCCGGAGTTTTAATGGGATCATTCCCAATATGTACTTGGAACCCGGAAACACCACCAACCGTACCTTGCGGGGCGCGTATTTCAGCAGGATAATCCGGAAACGTTGATACACCGTTTCCAAATAAAGCAGCAGCATCCGAGAATTGCTGGCCGGTCAATTGCATTCCATCTCCCGAATCTCCCGAGAAACGAATCACAATGTCTTTTTTGTCGATAACTTCTGTCTTTTCACTCATGACTTAGTTACTTGTTCTTAAATATTAAATTATAAATTATATTCTATAATATCACGCAAATTTTATGTTGTAAAACATGCGTAAAGGTAGCCAATAGAAATATCTAAACAAGTTTGTATCAGTATTTTTTTCTTTTCAGATATTGCCTTGACAATCAAGTCAGAGCATGTCAAAAAACATATTTTTCGACACAAATAAAATAAAACAATTCTAAACAACACATCTTTTTCCGTCGTTTTTCGGTTACTTTCTTGTTACGATTGAAAATTCCAGCGATAAAATCTCTTTCAATATGGAACAAAATCAGTCTTTAAATTGTATAGATAATAAGTTTTGTATAATTTTATCAAGTAAACACCTACACGGCTATAAGTTATTTAAAATACACTTACTATGAAAAACCATTTGATTCTACTCTGCCTGCTACTTGTACTGATAAGTTGTGGAAAGAAATCATCTATCACCGATTTCATTGATAATCCGGATGATTCACGAAATCCTTACACCATCAGTTCTACCCATGTAGGAACAATTTCAAGAGGTACGAACATCCATCAGCTCTACTCTATATTCCCAGCGAAACAAATCAAACTCACCAAAAACAAAGGTGGGTTCTTCAATCAGGAATTTGATGACTATAATGTGTATGATGCAAACGGGAAACTATTATTCACGGCGACTCCGGAAGTTGCCGGAGATACCAGTTCATTCATTAATCGCATCATCATCCGGGACACGTCATTCAAAACACCGGAAGGAATCGGCCTAAACTCCAACCTGGGACAAATACGGGATGCTTATCACAACATCGACTATCTTCCTGCCTCGGGAGAGATTGTTGTTTCCGTTCCGAAAGTCAGCACCAGTTTCTTAATCAACAAAGCAACTTTGGATGATTCATGGTGGGACAACAACACGAACCAAATCATAGCAAAGAACATCCCGGACAGTGCAAAGATCGACGGGGTTGTCGTATTTTGGAACACGAAAGAATCTCAGCAGATTCCAGCCGTCTTCACGGCAACATTCTGGAATGAAATGCTGACAAAACTAATTACTTGGTGTGTTATTCAACTTCCATCAATCGTGATTCTTATTATTTTATTCGTTTCATTACTCCGAGCCTTACGATTCACAACCCGAAAAATGAAAAAGCTCGCTATCAACAAAGCCTACAAAGCTGAAAATATTGACAACAACGAGGCAGAAAAACGAATTAACACACTCACAGGAATCATATATGGCATCGGAAGAATCTTCCTATGGGTAATCTTTTTGCTAATCCTACTCGGGAAATTCAATATCAACATAGCCCCTATTCTGGCCAGTGCCGGAATTGTCGGGTTAGCCGTCGGTTTCGGAGCCCAGGAATTAGTCAGGGATTTCATATCCGGTTTCTTTATTCTACTGGAAGATCAGCTACGCACCGGAGACTGGGCGGTAATTAACGGAACGGAAGGATTGGTTGAAAAAATAGAATTAAGAACCGTTACTCTACGAGATAGTTCAGGCACCGTACACATTTTCCAAAACGGGAAAATAGACACGCTCTCCAATATGACCAAAGAATGGTCTGCCATTGTCCTGCAAATCGGGATCGGTTACAAGGAAGACACGGATAATGCCGTCATGCTCATGCAACAAGTCGGAGACGAAATGTTCAATGACCCTGTTTACAAAGAAATGATGCTCGAACCCGTGGCCATCAGCGGGGTAAACGACTTTGCCGATAGTGCCGTGGTCATTCGCCTTGTTATCAAGACAAAACCCATGCAACAATGGGCCGTTGGCCGGGAATATCGCCGTCGTCTGAAAAAAGTATTCGACGCTAAAAACGTGGAATTCCCCTTCCCGTACCGTACACTAACCTGGGGTGACAGTTCTAACCCTATAAAACTGAAAATAGAACCGGCAGACTCGGACTCGAAATAACTTTTACCTTTTAGTTATTAACTTTTAATTCGCACGCACATGGCCCGTTTTCTCAAAGACCGCACGAAATCACAAGGAGCCGCACCCGGCTCCCTGATCTTCATCGGCAAACAAAAAATGACGAAAAACTCCATTCAGGTTATTCAATACACTTCAGAAGGAATTAAAGAGTTCTTTCCCGAAACCATGGAAAACATTGTAAATGTAGTATCCAACGACCACATGACCTGGATCAACATTTCCGGTCTGCAAAACACGAAACTAATTGCAGACATGGGAAAGGCTTTCGATATATCTTCCTTGTTTCTGGAAGACATTCTAAACACGGATCAACGCCCCCGGTTCAGTGAAGAATCCGACCATTTATATATTATTGCCAAATCCTTCTATTTCGGTAAAGACGACGGGATTGTTCACATGGAACAACTCTCTTTTATTGTCGGTTCCCATTACCTGATCACCATTCAGGAGACAGATGCCAATTATTTCAAGGATGTAAAAAAACGCCTATACGACGGGAAAACCCGCATACGCTCTTTCGGAACGGATTATCTCTGTTATGCACTACTGGATACGCTGGTAGATAGCTACATCATTAACCTGGAAATACTAGGAGCTGCCATAGAAGAACGCGGTAAAACAATTTTAGAGGCGGACGTTAAAGTCGTAGAAGACCTTTACCACTATAAAACAGAACTTTCATACATCCGAAAAAATGTACGCCCGTTCAAAGAAGTCACAACTCGTTTCATAAATTGTGATTCACCCTTGATAAACCAAAACACGTACACTTATTTACATGATTTGGACGATCTGGTTGTACAAGCCCAAGAAGCCATCGAGATATACTATTCCATGGTCTCCGATCAAATAAATCTCTATCAAACTAATATTGGAAACCGACAAAATGATGTTATGAAAGTGTTGACAATCTTTTCAACCATTTTCATCCCACTTACTTTCATCGCCGGTATCTACGGAATGAACTTCGAATATATCCCAGAACTAAAACACCACTACGCCTATTTTATCCTCTGGGGCATCATGGTGGTCATCACCATCACCATGCTCCTCTACTTCAAAAGAAAAAAATGGCTCTAATAATTTCAAATTTTAGATTTTAGATTTTTATCACACAATCTAAAATCTAAAATTATCAAGCTTGTCCCTGCGGTTCCAAATCCACCGGGAACATGGGAGCCATAGGGCCGCCTTCCGGTAAATTGATTTTCCCGAAATCAATCTCGAATCTCCGAACATTATCTTGTAATGCCAGTAACAAACGTTTCGCGTGTTCCGGGGTCAAAATAATACGGCTTTTCACTTCAGCCTTGGGCATCCCCGGCATAATACGGATAAAGTCAATAATAAACTCGGAGGAAGAATGAGAAATAATTGACAGATTCGAATAAGTTCCTTGTGCGACATCTCGATTTAATTCAATATCAAATTGTTGTTTTTTCTCTTCCATAATAGTCCTTGGTTAATAGCTTATACAAACAATAAAGGCGCCTTGCGGCGCCTCTATCTATTCTTTATTTTTCCATCCTTTCGAGGTCAGCCTTAGAACCTACAATCAGACTTCTAAATTCTTTCATACCTGTTCCCACCGGTATCAAGTGACCGCAAATCACGTTTTCTTTCAAGCCTTCCAATGGATCGACTTTACCATAAATTGCAGCTTCATTCAATACTTTCGTGGTTTCCTGGAATGATGCGGCAGAAATAAAGCTTGCCGTCTGCAATGCAGCACGGGTAATACCCTGTAATACCTGAGCTGAAGTTGCGGGTACAGCATCTCTAGCCTCTACCACTTTCAAGTCTCTACGTTTCAATTGTGAGTTAATATCTCTCAACATACGTACAGAGATAATCTGTCCCGGTTTCACCCGATCCGAATCCCCGGCTTCCAGTACGACCTTCTTACCGTAAATTGCATCGTTTTCTTCCATGAACTCACTCTTGTCCACCACTTGATTCTCTAAGAATCTCGTATCTCCGGCATCTTGGATCAATACCTTACGCATCATCTGGTGTACAATGATCTCGAAATGCTTATCGTTGATCTTCACACCCTGCATCCGGTATACATCCTGTACCTCGTTCACGATATACTCCTGAACCTTAATCGGTCCCTCGATATTCAAAATATCAGTCGGGGTAATTGCACCGTCAGATAGCGGGGTTCCAGCACGTACATAATCGTTCTCCTGCACCAAAATCTGTTTTGATAAAGAAACCAGATATTTCTTCACCTCTCCGGCTTTTGATGTCACGATAATTTCACGATTACCGCGTTTGATCTTACCGTAAGTTACCTCACCGTCAATTTCCGATACAACGGCCGGATTCGACGGGTTACGAGCCTCGAACAACTCGGTAACACGCGGAAGACCTCCCGTGATATCGCCTGCTTTACCAACAGCTCTCGGAATCTTGGCAATGGTACTACCGGCAACAACCTCAGCTCCTTCCTTCACGACAATGTGGGCGCCTACCGGTAAGTTGTAACTCTTCACCGTGTTTCCTTCCGCATCATTGATACACAAAGCAGGCGCTTTCATCTTGTCACGGAACTCGATAATGATCATCTCCCTAAATCCGGTGGTTTCATCGGATTCTTCCTTATAGGTTTCACCCTCGATCAAGTTTTCCAACCCAACCGTACCGGAGAATTCGGTAATGATCAAAGCATTGAACGGGTCCCATTCGCAAAGCAATTCACCCTTGCTGATCTCCTGTCCATCCTTCACGAACAATTTAGCACCGTAAGGGATAGCATGAGAAATCAATATAATATTCGTGTTCTTATCCAATATACGCAACTCCGTCAAACGTCCTACAACCACGTCACAGGTCGTTCCGTTATCTTGCGTGTACTCAACAGAACGTAATTCTTCATACTCAACATAACCATCATACTTCGCTTTCAAAGAGTTTTCGCTGGAAATATTTCCCGCAGTACCTCCCACGTGGAAGGTTCTCAATGTCAACTGAGTACCCGGCTCACCGATAGACTGTGCAGCGATAACCCCGACAGCCTCACCTTTCTCAACCATGCGGCTGGTAGCCAAGTTACGCCCGTAACATTTAGCACAAACGCCCTTCTTCGCCTCGCAAGTCAATACAGAACGAACTTCAACACGCTCGATCGGGGAGTTCTCGATAATATCGGCAACTACCTCCGTGATCTCATCTCCTGAAGCCACGATCAATTCACCCGTATTCGGATGATAAATATCATGCACGGAAACACGTCCTAAAATTCTCTCTGATAAAGAAGATACGATCTCCTCGTTATTCTTGATAGCCGAAATGGTAATACCTCTCAACGTACCGCAATCTTCCTCGGTAATCGTGATATCGTTAGCCACGTCAACCAAACGACGAGTCAAATATCCGGCATCTGCAGTCTTCAATGCGGTATCGGCCAAACCTTTACGGGCTCCGTGGGTTGAAATAAAGTACTCCAACACCGAAAGTCCCTCTTTAAAGTTTGCCAAGATCGGGTTCTCGATAATCTGTCCCCCGGTAGCACCTGATTTCTGCGGTTTTGCCATCAATCCACGCATACCTCCCAACTGACGAATCTGCTCACGAGATCCACGGGCTCCGGAATCCAACATCATGTAGATAGAATTGAATCCTTGGTCGTCCGCAGCCAATTGTTTCATCAACGTGGCGGTCAGGTTCGCATTCACGTGTGTCCAAATATCAATAATCTGGTTATATCTTTCATTATTGGTAATGAATCCCATGTTATAGTTCGCCATTACCTCTTCAACTTGGTCATATCCTTCTTGTAACAAATCTTGTTTGTTCTCCGGAACGATAACGTCTCCCAAGTTGAAAGACAAACCTCCCTCAAATGCCTTACGATAACCCAAATCCTTAATATCATCCAAGAATTTAGCCGTCACGTCCACACCGCAACGTTTGAACACGTCACCGATAATGTCACGCAACGCTTTTTTCGTAATCAACGTATTGATGTAAGGATAATTTTTCGGGGTGAACTGGTTCAAAATCACACGACCAACCGTTGTTTTGATCATATGCCTGATCGGTTGACCGTCCTTGTCCACGTTATCAATCTTCACCTCGATTTCAGCATGCAAGTCTACGGCTCTCTCGTTGAAAGCGATAATCACTTCCTCTGGAGAATAGAACTTCAATCCTTCACCCTTCACGCCCTTTCTCGGTTTCGTGATATAGTACAAACCGAGTACCATATCCTGAGAAGGCACAGTGATAGGCGCACCGTTAGCTGGGTTCAAAATGTTATGAGAACACAACATTAAAATCTGAGCTTCCAGCACGGCCTCATTACCTAATGGTAAGTGTACGGCCATCTGGTCACCGTCGAAGTCGGCGTTGAATCCGGTACAAGCCAACGGGTGCAAACGGATTGCCTTACCCTCGATCAATTTCGGTTGGAATGCCTGAATACCCAAACGGTGCAGGGTCGGGGCACGGTTTAACAATACCGGGTGACCTTTCAACACGTTTTCAAGAATATCCCAAACGATCGGATCACGACGATCCACGATCTTCTTGGCACTCTTCACCGTCTTCACGATACCGCGCTCGATCAGCTTACGGATAATAAACGGCATATACAATTCAGCCGCCATATCTTTCGGAAGACCACACTCGTGCATCTTCAAGTCCGGACCTACAACGATTACCGAACGTGCAGAGTAGTCAACACGCTTACCTAACAAGTTCTGACGGAAACGCCCTTGTTTACCTTTCAAACTGTCGGAAAGAGACTTTAACGGTCTGTTATTTTCAATCTTAACCGCGTTGGATTTACGAGAATTATCGAATAATGAATCTACGGCCTCCTGTAACATACGTTTTTCATTACGCAAGATTACATCCGGAGCCTTGATTTCGATCAATCTCTTCAAACGATTATTACGGATAATCACCCGTCTATACAAATCGTTCAAATCGGAAGTAGCAAAACGACCTCCGTCCAACGGAACCAACGGACGCAATTCAGGCGGTATCACAGACAACACCTTCACGATCATCCATTCCGGCTTATTAATTTCTTTACTTTCACGGAAAGCCTCTACGACTTGGAGACGTTTCAACGCCTCGTTCTTTCTCTGTTGAGAAGTCTCCGTGTTTGCTTTATTTCTTAAATCGTATGAAAGATCATCCAAATTCAAACGTTCCAACAACATGGAAATAGCTTCCGCTCCCATCTTGGCAATAAACTTGTTTGGATCATCATCATCCAGATATTGATTATCCGTCGGAAGCTTATCCAGAATATCCAAATACTCTTCTTCCGTCAGGAAATCCATCGTTTTGATACCGGAATCCCCCATGATACCCGGGTTTACAACCACGTATCTCTCGTAGTAAATAACGGTATCCAGTTTCTTGGAAGGTAACCCTAACAAGTAACCGATTTTATTTGGTAACGACTTGAAATACCAGATATGAGCCACCGGAACCACCAACTGGATATGTCCCATACGCTCACGTCTAACCTTCTTCTCCGTAACCTCAACACCACAACGGTCACAAACGATACCCTTATAACGAATACGTTTATATTTACCGCAATGACATTCATAATCCTTCACCGGACCGAAGATACGTTCGCAGAACAAACCGTCGCGTTCGGGTTTGTAAGTACGATAGTTAATCGTCTCCGGTTTTAATACAGCACCACTGGACCGTTCCAGAATTTCTTCCGGGGAAGCCAATCCAATAGCGATTTTAGTAAAATTTTTTACTTTATTGTCTTTTCTGAAGGCCATATTCTAGATTTTAGATTTTAGATTTTAGATTTACAATTACATGGATCGTAAATCTAAAATCATAAATCAACAATTATATTAAATTAACGCTCAATCCCAACCCACGAAGTTCATGCAACAACACGTTGAATGATTCCGGAATTCCGGGTGTCGGAAGAGGTTCACCTTTCACGATATGCTCGTAAGTTTTGGTTCTACCCATCACGTCGTCAGACTTCACGGTCAAGATTTCCTGCAAGATGTGTGATGCTCCGAAAGCCTCAAGAGCCCAAACCTCCATCTCTCCGAAACGCTGACCTCCGAACTGAGCTTTACCTCCAAGAGGTTGCTGCGTGATCAACGAGTAGGGTCCGATAGAACGAGCATGCATCTTGTCATCAACCATGTGTCCCAGTTTCAGCATGTAGATCACACCCACGGTTGCCGGCTGGTCGAAACGTTCTCCCGTTCCTCCATCATACAGATAGGTGGTTCCGAATCTAGGCACACCTGCCTCGTCCGTGTATTTGTTGATATCGTCCAAAGAGGCACCATCAAAAATAGGAGTTGCAAACTTCAATCCCAAATTCTTTCCGGCCCAACCCAACACGGTTTCGAATACCTGTCCCAAGTTCATACGGGAAGGCACACCCAGCGGATTCAAACAAATATCAACCGGAGTTCCGTCAGACAAGAACGGCATATCCTCTACCCTTACCACGCGGGATACAATACCCTTGTTACCGTGACGTCCTGCCATCTTATCACCGATTTGCAATTTACGTTTCTTAGCCACGTAAACCTTAGCCATCTTGATAATTCCGGAAGGAAGCTCGTCACCGACGGTAGCGTTATACTTCTTACGTTTAATTTGTCCTTCGATCTCCTTGTACTTGATGATATAATTATGCAACAAGTCACGGATCATATCATTTCTTTGCTTATCGGTCGTCCACTTGTTCGGGTTGATTTGCAAGAAGTCCATGTTCTGCAACATCTTGTAAGAGAACTTCACTCCCTTCGGAACAATATCCTCGTTCAAGTAATTCTTCACGCCTTGCGAAGTCTTACCATTTACCAACTCGAATAATTTGTCGATCAATAAAGTAGTCAAATCTCCGACTTTACGTTGGAATTGTTCATCCAGTTCGGCCAAGAGGTTCTTGCCGGCAGCTTTCGTTTTCCGATCACTTACCGTACGCTGGAACAACTTCTTATCAATAATAACACCTTTCAATGAAGGAGAAGCTTTCAATGAAGCATCTTTCACATCACCGGCTTTATCACCGAAGATTGCTCTCAGCAATTTTTCCTCCGGACTAGGATCAGACTCTCCTTTCGGGGTAATCTTACCAATCAGGATATCTCCCGGTTGAACACGAGCCCCCACGCGAATGATTCCGTTTTCATCCAAATCCTTCGTGGCCTCCTCACTTACGTTTGGAATATCAGCCGTCAACTCTTCCAATCCACGTTTCGTTTCACGAACTTCCAGAGAATACTCGTCCACGTGAACAGATGTAAAGACATCATTCCGCACGATATTCTCGGAGATCACGATAGCATCCTCGTAGTTGTATCCTTTCCACGGCATGAATGCCACTTTCAAGTTCCGTCCGAGTGCCAATTCTCCCTTTTCTGAAGAGTATCCTTCCGTCAATATCTGCCCTTCTTCCACACGTTGACCTTTTCTCACGATCGGTTTCAACGTGATCGTCGTACTCTGGTTTGTACGTTGGTATTTCGGCAGGTAATATTCTTTCGTATCGGGTTCAAAGCTTACAAAAGCCTCTTCTTCCGTACGGTCATATTTAACAACAATTTTGCGTCCGTCAACAAAAGCGATCACTCCCGGGCCCTCTGCAACAACCTGTGTTCTGGAATCCTTGATCAAATTGGCCTCCAAACCGGTTCCCACGATCGGGGATTGCGGAGAAATAATCGGAACTGCCTGACGCATCATGTTCGATCCCATCAACGCACGGTTGGCATCATCATGCTCCAAGAACGGGATCAAAGACGCTGCGATAGATGCAATCTGATTCGGGGCAACATCGATCAAATCGACATCCTCTCCGGCTGCCAACGGGAAGTCCGCATCTTTTCTGGCTTTTACCCATTTATTCGTAAACTTGCCATCTTCATCGATAGCAGAACTTGCCTGGGCAATCACCAACTCCTCCTCTTCCTCTGCCGAATAGTAGCGTACCCCTTCCTCGGAAAGGTCCACGATACCATTATTCACCTTACGGTAAGGTGTTTCGATAAATCCTAGATCGTTGATCTTAGCGTACACGCAGAGAGAAGAAATCAAACCGATATTCGGTCCCTCCGGCGTCTCGATCGGACACAAACGACCATAGTGAGTATAGTGTACGTCACGCACCTCGAATCCGGCACGATCTCTGGAAAGACCACCGGGTCCCAAGGCTGACATACGTCTCTTGTGAGTAATCTCGGCCAATGGATTCGTCTGATCCATGAACTGAGATAACGCATTCGTTCCGAAGAACGAGTTGATCACGGAAGACAAAATCTTCGAGTTGATCAAATCAACCGGGGTGAAAACCTCGTTGTCACGCACGTTCATTCTTTCACGAATCGTACGGGCCATACGGGCCAATCCCACTCCGAATTGATTATATAATTGTTCACCGACAGTACGTACACGACGATTACTCAAGTGATCAATATCGTCCACGTCAGTCTTAGCGTTCAACAAGCGAATCAAATATTTGATGATCTCGATAATATCCTCTTTCGTCAAGACACGGATATCCGGATCTGTTGCAAGTCCCAATTTTTTGTTTAACTTGTAACGTCCCACGTCACCCAAATCGTAACGTTTATCAGAGAAGAACAACTTGTCGATCACATCGCGGGCAGTAGCCTCGTCAGGCGGCTCCGAACTACGCAATTGCCTGTAAATATGTAATACAGCCTCTTTCTCCGAGTTACAGGGGTCTTTTTGTAACGTGTTATATATAATGGCATAATCTGCCAGATTTTGCATCTCCTTGTGAAGAAGGATCGTCTTCGCACCTGACTCGACAATCGCATCAATATGCTCAGGCTCCAGTACTGTTTCACGGTCAACGATAATCTCGTTACGCTCGATAGAAACAACTTCACCGGTATCTTCATCAACGAAATCTTCAATCCAAGATTTCAAAACACGAGCAGCCAACCGTCTACCAACGACTTTCTTCAACCCCGTACGGGAAACATTCACTTCATCAGCCAGACCGAATATTTCAAGAATATCCTTATCCGTTTCAAAACCGATAGCCCGTAAAAGAGTAGTTACCGGTAATTTTTTCTTCCGGTCGATATACGCGTACATCACGTTATTGATGTCCGTGGCAAACTCGATCCAGGAACCCTTGAACGGAATAATTCTAGCGGAATAAAGCTTCGTACCATTCGCATGAATACTCTGCCCGAAGAAAACACCGGGAGACCTGTGTAACTGAGAAACGACCACTCGCTCTGCTCCATTGATCACGAAAGTACCTTTCGGGGTCATGTAAGGAACATTTCCTAAATATACATCCTCGATAACGGTATCAAAATCTTCATGTTCCGGATCTGTACAGTACAACTTCAGTTTCGCCTTCAAGGGTGCGCCATAAGTCAATCCCTGACCCAGACACTCCTCGATCGTGTAGCGAGGCGGATCTATAAAATAGTCCAAAAATTCCAAAACAAAGTTGTTCCGAGTATCAGTAATAGGAAAATTCTCCTTGAAAACCGTGTAAAGGCCTTCATTCTTTCTGTTCTCAGGCGTGGTACCTAATTGAAAAAAGTCCTTGAAAGACTTTAATTGCACTTCAAGAAAATCAGGGTATTCCAACTGATTCTTTATCGATGCAAAGCTTATTCTATTGTTTGAATTATATGAAGACATCTATTATTTTTTTTGAACCTAAACAATCATAACAACAAAATGGTTTAGAGTCCACATGAGACTCTAAACCTGGAAAAACCAACCGGTTTTATTTTATTTAAGTTCAACTTCAGCTCCTGCTTCTTCTAATTGAGTCTTCAACGAGTTAGCCTCTTCTTTAGAAACTTTTTCTTTCAATGGAGCCGGAGCCTTGTCAACTACTTCTTTAGCCTCTTTCAATCCAAGACCGGTCAATTCTTTCACTAACTTAACAACAGCTAATTTAGCAGCACCAGCTGATTTAAGAATTACATCGAATTCAGTTTGCTCTGCTTCAGCGGCAGCAGCACCACCAGCTGCAGGAGCAGCAACAGCTACAGCAGCAGCTGCAGGTTCGATTCCGTACTCTTCTTTTAAAATGTCAGCTAATTCTTTTACATCTTTTACGGTAAGGTTTACTAGCTCTTCTGCAAGTTTTTTCAAATCTGCCATTTCTATACTATTTAAAATTGTTTGTTTACTAAACTATAAAAATTATTCTTTTTCAGAAAGTGTTTTAACAACACCAGCGATGGTATTTTGTCCGGATTGCAATGCGGAAATAACATTCTGCATCGGTGCCTGCAACATTGCGATAATGTCTGCAATCAACTCCTCCTTAGACTTGATACTGATCAACGATTCAAGCTGATCCTCGCCAACATAAGCACATTCTTCTACGAATGCGGCCTTGAATACCGGTTTGTCTTTAGTCTTACGGAACTCTTTAATCAGTTTTGCAGGACCGTTTCCGGTGTCGCTCAACATGATCGCGCTATCGCCTTTCAACGCGGAAAAAATTTCCTCGTAGTTGTTGGTAGCGTTTTCCAAAGCCTTTTTCAACAACGTGTTCTTCACTTGCACCAGTTTGATGTTAGCATCAAAGCAAGCCCGACGCAAAGCCTGAGTGTCTACCGCGTCAAGACCGGAGATGTCACTAACATACAAGTGCTTGTAAGAATTCACTTGCTCCGTCAAGGTTTCTATTACGACTTTTTTATCTTCTTTTTTCATACTACTGAAGTCCTTTTTAGATTACTACATTAATCAAGTAAAGTCTTTTGGTCTACTTGAATACCGGGACTCATCGTACTTGACAGATACACGCTCTTGATATAAGTACCTTTAGCGGCAGCCGGTTTCAATTTATTGATCACGTTCAAGAATTCTCTAGCGTTCTCCATAATCTTGTTCGGCTCGAATGTAACTTTACCAATAGAAGCGTGAATAATACCGAATTTGTCAACTTTAAAGTCGATCTTACCAGCCTTCACCTCGGTTACTGCTTTCCCGATTTCCGGGGTTACAGTACCACTCTTCGGGTTTGGCATCAATCCACGAGGACCCAAAATTCTACCAAGAGCACCTACTTTACCCATTACAGAAGGCATCGTGATGATAATATCGATGTCGGTCCAGCCGCCTTTCAATTTTTCGATATATTCATCCAATCCAACGTAATCGGCTCCGGCAGCCTTAGCTTCTTCCACCTTGTCAGGCGTACACAAAACCAAAACTCGTACTTGTTTACCGGTTCCATGAGGTAAAGTACATACACCGCGTACCATTTGATTGGCTTTACGCGGGTCTACACCCAGTCGAACGTCCATGTCAACTGACGCATCAAACTTCGTGAAAGTGATTTCCTTCACAAGCTGTGCGGCCTCGTCGATAGAATATACTTTTCCACCTTCGATCTTCGCTAAAGCTAACTTCTTATTTTTTGTCAGTTTACTCATTACGTTTGAAGTGTTACAAGTTCATTAAAAAGGTCTGTCACCGGTTACGGTTATACCCATACTTCTGGCGGTACCAGCTACCATACTCATTGCTTTCTCGATTTCAAAAGCGTTCAAATCTTTCATCTTGTCCGTAGCGATTGCTCTCACTTGATCCCAAGTGATAGAAGCCACTTTCTTACGATTGGGCTCTGCGGAACCGGATTTGATTTTAGCAACTTCCAAAAGTTGAATAGCAACAGGAGGTTGTTTTGTAATAAAATCAAACGATTTATCACCATACACCTGTATAATTACCGGGATGATCTTTCCTGCCTGCTCTTGAGTTCTAGCGTTAAATTGCTTACAGAAGTCCATGATATTGACTCCCTTAGAACCTAACGCCGGTCCTACTGGAGGCGAAGGATTAGCAGCTCCGGCTTTAATTTGCAGCTTGATAATAGCTTCAACTTGTTTTGCCATGATTGTTTTTAATCAAATAATTGTTATTCTTTTTCTACCTGCATGAAACTTAATTCGAGTGGTGTTTTCCGTCCGAAAATCTTGACAATTACTTTCAAGCGTTTCTTGTCCGTATTCACCTCCTCTATCACACCGGTAAAACCATTAAACGGTCCGTCAGTCACTTTAACTGACTCGCCAACGAAATAAGGGATACTTATTTCTTCTGGTTGTTCCGCAAGTTCATCTACTGTACCCAAGATCCGGTTTACCTCTGCTTGTCGCATCGGTACAGGGTCTCCTCCTTTGGTTTCCCCCAGGAAGCCGATCACATTCGTGATGTCACGAAGTATGTGAGGGATTTCTCCAACGAGCGCGGCCTCGATCAACACGTAACCCGGATAAAGATTTCGCTCACTGCTATACTTTTTCCCGTTACGCACCTGATACACCTTCTCTGCAGGTACTAAAACCTGTGAAACGTAATCCTGAAGCCCTAAACTGGCGATTTCGTTCTCGATGTACTCCTTTACCTTCTTCTCTTTTCCTCCAATGGTCCGAAGTACATACCATCTTTTTTTCATTTCAGCCATGTTAGACCTCCAAGATTTTTAGTAAAACAAATTATATATACCGGTCACGATATGTCTGAACGAAAAATCCATTGCAAAAATGCACAACGCTATGATAACGGAAGCAATCATCACAATTGTTGCACTACTCTGGAGCTCAGACCACGTGGGCCAAGTTACTTTATTCACCAGCTCGTTATAAACATCTGATATATAACTTTTAATCTTCATTTGTTCTATATTTAATTTGCACGGGAGGAGAGGTTCGAACTCCCGACCCTCGGTTTTGGAGACCGATGCTCTACCAACTGAGCCACTCCCGTGTGTGAGCCGACCGAAGCCGGCTCATTATTTTAAATTTTAAATTTTAAATTTTAAATTGCGAATCTACAATCTAAAATCATTAAATCTAAAATTGTATTAGTCTAAGATCTCAGTGATCTGACCAGCACCTACGGTTCTACCACCTTCACGGATAGCGAAACGCAAACCTACGTTACAAGCAACCGGAGTGATCAACTCAACAGTGATTGTCAAGTTATCACCAGGCATTACCATCTCACGTCCTTCCGGAAGAGTGATTTCACCGGTAACATCCAAGGTACGGATATAGAATTGAGGTCTGTATCTGTTGTGGAACGGAGTGTGACGACCACCTTCTTCTTTCTTCAAGATATAAACCTCAGCTTTGAATTTATCGTGCGGTTTAACAGAACCCGGTTTTGCCAATACCATACCACGTTTGATCTCGTCTTTGTCGATACCACGAAGTAACAAACCAACGTTATCACCAGCCTGACCTTCGTCAAGAATCTTACGGAACATCTCAACTCCGGTACATACGGTTTTCTTACCATCAGCACCCAAACCGATAATTTCCAACTCATCACTCGTGTGAACGATACCAGTTTCGATACGACCGGTAGCAACAGTTCCACGACCAGTGATAGAGAATACGTCCTCAACAGGCATCAAGAACGGTTTATCAACGGCACGAGTCGGTAACTCAATCCAGTTATCAACTGCATCCATCAATTCCATTACTTTATCTTCCCATTTCGGCTCTCCGTTCAAAGCACCAAGAGCAGAACCTAAAATAACCGGAGTATTATCTCCATCATATTGATAGAATGACAACAACTCACGAACTTCCATCTCAACCAACTCCAACATTTCCGGGTCGTCCACCATATCCACTTTGTTCAAGAACACAACGATTCTCGGAACGTTTACCTGACGAGCCAAAAGGATGTGCTCACGAGTCTGAGGCATCGGACCATCAGTAGCGGCACAAACTAAGATAGCACCGTCCATCTGAGCAGCACCAGTTACCATGTTCTTTACATAGTCGGCGTGTCCCGGACAGTCAACGTGTGCATAGTGACGATTTGCAGTCTGGTATTCAACGTGAGAAGTGTTAATGGTGATACCTCTCTCTTTTTCTTCCGGAGCGTTATCGATAGAATCGAATGAACGTAATTCAGAAAGACCTTTTTTTGCCAATACCGTAGTGATAGCAGCCGTCAAAGTAGTTTTACCGTGGTCAACGTGACCGATAGTACCAATATTTACGTGTGGTTTGGACCTGTCAAAATGTTCTTTAGCCATAACTCTAAAACAATTTTTATTATTAAACAATTTATCTCAATAACTCAATTTCATACAAGTAACTCGCTGTTTACCTGAAAATTACCCAGACAAGTGCGAGAAAACCCATTTAATTTGGCTTGCAAATGTACAAATTAAAAATCATATCTCACAATAAATGAGATCATTTTTCTTAATTTTCTCTTTTTTCTTTCGCTTTAACAAGTTGTCTCTTTAATACATCGTACAACTCGTCCACTGTTTCTTCAAAAGTTTTCGCGTTCTTTTTAGCGAACACGTCTTGCCCTTTGACATCAACATGCACCTCGGTCAACTTATTTTCCAGATGATCGTCTTTTTCCAATTTCAACGTAACATCTATACTCATAATTCCGTCGTGATACTTCTCCAATTTCGAGAATTTCTTATTAATGAACTCCTCCAGCACTGGATTTACTGAAAAACCTACAGGATTAATTCTAATGTCCATATCGTTTCCTCCTATAATTTATGCTCGCGGGTGAGCTTGTTTAAAAATCTTCAACATCTTCTCCACAGAGTTGTGAGTGTACACCTGGGTTGCTGCCAGACTGGAATGTCCCAACAATTCTTTAATTCCCTGAATCGGCGCACCGTTATCCAACAGATGCGTGGCAAAAGAATGTCGCAACACGTGCGGGCTGCGTTTTGCTAAAGAAGTATGTGATTCCAGTTCTTTCGTCACCAAACGATAAACGAAATTAGCGTAAAGCGGCTTTCCCTTATCGGTCACGAAAAACAGATCATGCTCCCCTTCCACCACGCGGCTCCGGGCATCCAAATAACATTCAATGTCCTGTATCAACTCGGTCATGATCGGGATTTCTCGCCATTTTCCACCTTTCCCGAAAACACGAATACAACGCCGTAAAAGATCAACATTCCCTACCTTCAATCCAACAATTTCAGAACGCCTCATTCCCGTATCATAAGCCATCAACAAGATCAAGAAATCTCTTAATCCGGAAAAACCTTTCTTTTTCTCCGCGTCATCCAGCGTACATTCCATCTCCTCTTCCCTCACGAAAACCGGCAATCGCTTCGGCAATTTCGGCCCGCTGATATTCTCGGCGGGATTCACCTCTATCACTTTCTCTTTTACAAGGAAACGAAAAAACGCCTTTATACTGCTCAACTTACGCTTACCGGAAGCAGCACTTAACTTCCCTCTGGTACCGTTCACCCTCAAGTCTCCCCTCATCTCTGCCACGACCCATTCTCTAACGAGCTTGGTCGTCACTCGAGAAAAATCCTCATTATTCCCTTCCAATCCACAAAATTCGTAGAACTGATACAAATCCGCCTTATACGCAATGATCGTATTTTCCGAATAACGTTTCACGCTACTCAAATACTTCAAGAACAATTCTATCTGCATCATTTCTACTATTTTAATAACGTAAGCAAGTTACGTCTTTTGTTTGGAAAAACAAAGAAAGTGATCGATTTATTCTTCCGCTTGTTGCAAAGATTGACGATAGGCAGCCTTCATCCGGGCCATTCTATTTCTAATAGACGGCTTGGTGAAGGCCTGACGATCTCTCAGCTCTTTAATCACGCCGGTTTTTTCGAATTTTCTTTTGAATTTTTTCAGTGCTCTCTCGATATTTTCGCCTTCTTTTAATGGTACAATTATCATGATTTATAATTTTAAAAAATGAATACTTATTTTATAACAAAAAAATCTGGCAACACCATAATGTGCTGCTTACTAATTAAATATATGTATATTTTTTACTATCTCAAAAATAATTGACCACCCCCTTTCAAGCGGATTGAAGTTCATATTTAACAATTCGAAAACTGGGCGCAAAGATAAATCAATTAATCGAGATATAAAAATAAAATTTCGTTTTTAGCGTTCTGAAGTACAAGCGGGAAGAAATGAAACCGCCTCAAGGAAAAGAGGCGGTTTCAGGGATGGACTTAAAACGAGAAGGAGTTAACAGATTCTCTCGCCGTTAAGTATCCAACCCATCAATTCTATTTTTAAAGGAAACAGCCGGGTGGGATTCAAACTACTAATGTGAGAAGATGAACGTGGCTCCCCTGTGCGTTTCCGGCTGCTTTCTTGTTAGCACCGGAATTAAAAAAATCCGGCGCTATATTTTAGCAATCCGGAAGATTTAAAAATCGGACCGGGCTGCTCTTCGTAACGGAGGTCTAGCAAACCAATGGACACGAAAATCAAGCCTCGACCCGACTATGATATATTACTATACGTAATCAGGTTCGAAGGCGTTGCAATCACCGTGGCCCATATAGAAGTTGCTAGTTTCCGTTCACAGTGCATAATTGCACGCTATCAATAAAAACCGAACGTGTTGCGTTCTGTCAGCGCAAAGATGATAAATAATTATCTCATAAACAAAAAAAGCACTAAATTATTTTTCAAGTTTCTGCAAAATAGCGTTATCTTCGTTTACTACTTTATAATAACAGCGAAAGCTGGATCAATTATATAACCATAATCTCTATTCTCAACTTTCACTAATTCAAATTACAAGACAAAAATAAAGCTATCAAGGATAATTTTCACCACAAATAAATTATCTTTGCATCCAATAAATACACAACATCATGGAAAAGGATAAAATCAACAGGCTTATCGAGATTCTAAACGAGGCTAAAGAAATAATTGCAGAATTGGAAGGATACGCAACCAAAAAGGAGAAACAAGCCAAAACAATAGAACAAATACTGGCAACAAACATTCGGGAGTTTGGATTTAGCACAAGGGCTATGAGTGTTTTATTGATGGCAGAGATAAAAACAGTGAAAGACATAACAAAATACACCAAATACGAAATACAAAACTTACGCTCCTGTGGGCGTGTATCAGCAAACGAGATTGAAGCGAAGCTAAACGCAGTAGGAATAAAATTGGCACAAGAAGAAGAGGATTAATCCAATCTATACCATCACAAGATGGGAGAGGGAACTCGCTCGCCGCTGCCCCCCCCTTCTCATAGACTTCGCTTTCCTTACCTGCCCAACAAGTCTATTTTTCCAGATAGCTAATATACTACACCACACACTCAAATTACAAATACAATCGTCTCAAAAATCAATTTTATCGAAGATGAATGCAAGAAGAATGCAGGATGAATGCTCCGTGGTCTAAATGAATTATCAGCAAACAACCAAGAGAAGCATAGATTGACATTGTTTAAAGACAGTGTAATACCAGACTTTTACCAAAGTAATAATCTCCTCACGCCCTTTTAGCTCCCTTCCATCGTCCTTTCATAGCCCATTCCCAATAAGCGAGCAATGAAGCAAAGAGTTGGATGAAAGAATCATGCGAGATTATTACTTCGGTATTTCAAGAGAATTACGGGGGTACATCAGGGATTCAACAAGTCCTTACAATAATAATCAAGAATCCCGTTAATCATATCCAGATAGGCCTTCGCCTTTGTATTTTCAGGATTTATACGTATCACCTCATTCAGATGGTTTATCGCTTGCGTTGTCTCCCCCATGGTATTATACACCACTCCCAGTTCCAACAGCACAAGTTCCCGTTCTCCTTCATTCTGTTCTAACATTTGCCGGAGCATGGTAATCGCTCCTTCCCGATTGCCTTGTTTTGCCAGTTGTTTTGCGTTTTCTATATTCATTGTTATTTCTACTTTTTATAAATATCCGTCTCAAAGGTAGCAATATTTTTCACGGCATCCTCCACCTTCAAGACAAGCCTGTTTTTTCCTTTCACGAAAACGGGTTCATTTATGTTACCTTCCAACAGGCGATTTTTCGCGTCATATGTGAACAAACACCATTTTCCATTCACCTCCACCCGATAAGAAGAGATACCCGACAAGTCGTCAACCATCCGGAACCGGATTTTCTGCCCGGCCCTCCCCGTGTAAAAAATAACCGGGGCAATCGTGTCCTGACGAACCGTGTATTCACCCAACACCCGGGGGAATGCCTCAAGCCCCTCTTCCGTCCATTGGGTTTTCAAGGCAGAAAAACGATTATTTTTCTCCAGCAAACAGATCACGGACTTTTCCGGGAACTTCCCGCCAACCACCAACCGGGCATTTTTCATCAACGGGTATATTTGTTTCCCGGTAGAAAACACCTCGATCGTCTCGACACTATCTCTCAAGCGGGAAGACACCTCCGGCTTGCACACGATCGGATAGGATAAAGCATCTGCCTCCAACCACAGGGTATATTTTCCTTTTTTCAAGCTATCGTTTTGGCGATTCGTCAATAATTTTTCCCCATCTGCCAATACCAATTCCCGCAAGGGAGATTTACCCCATAACTGGAACACAATCCTAGAACGATTCCCATTAATATCCGATAAATCAACCGTAACATCCACCACGCTATCTTTCTCAACCGGGATAAATCCCCCGTTCTGATTACTAACGGACAACAATTGCTCCTGATAGTTCCCGAAAGTCAAGTAAACCAAACGGTTTTCCCTGTAATGATGAAAATCCTTCAACTCGTTAACCAAAAACGTCTGGTCAAAAGAAAGCTCGTTCATGGTCATTTTAAAGACCTCCCGTCCGTTGGTACTCACGCTCAAATCATACACGCCCAATTTATTCCAAGAATCTTTCATGTAGTCATCAGATTGTATCCCAATCCCGACCATTCCGGCAGGCACCCCGACCTTTCCTCCCCGGAATACCCGGTTACCCGTATTTTTCACCTCCACCCGACGTGCAGCATTCCGCACCCCCTCGTTTGAAATCGAATACACGTAAACCCCTCGCACGCTCGGTCCCGTTTGATCCTTCACCGAAAGAAAACGTAAAGGATTTAAAGCACGCTCGCTTTTCGTGTCTCGCACCTCGAAATGCAAATGAGGACCACCCGAAGAGCCGGTATTCCCGCTATAAGCAATCGTGTCACCCGCACGAAAACGGAGTTCATAGCCCGACATATTCTCGTCCACCTCGAATGACTCCTTATTATATTGTATATTTCTCACGACTTTCGTAATTCGGGGTACAAAACGGCTCAAATGACCATACACCGTGGTTATCCCCCCCTCGTGTTCCAGATACAGGGCATTCCCGTACCCCGTGGCAGAAACCTTTACACGTGCCACGACACCGTCTTTCACGCAAATCACCGGTAGTCCTTCCCGTCCTCCGGTTTTAAAATCCAACCCGGTATGCAGGTGCGTCGCTCTCAATTCTCCGAAATTCCCACTCAGTAGCGGAACATTTTTCAACGGGTAAAGCAACGTGTCAGTTTGCGCGCAAACATTTGATGATAAAAGAAGTAACATCAACAACAAAGCTCCAATCCCTCTCCACATTATTTTGTTTGTCATAAAAAAACCATTAAATCCATTGCAAAATTAATAACACTATTGATATTTAAAAGAAATTATTCTATCTTTGTGGTGTAAAGATTATGTTATGACAGCAAAACAAGATGCCGTTATTAACGAGCTAAACACAAAAGTTGAACGACTGATAAAACTATATATATCCTCACTGGACAAAAACAGAGAGATGGATTCAGAGATGAAAGAACTCAGGATTCAAATCGAGCGGATGAAAAGTGAGAACATGAAATTACATGAAGAAATCAAGACATTGAAGGTGGCTGCTGCTATCTCGACCGGAGAAGGAAGTTCCGAGGCCAAAAATAGAATAAGCCAACTTGTGCGGGAGATTGATAAATGTATTGCTCTTTTGAATAATTAAATATGAATGATAAACTTACTATTACGCTAAATATAGCCGGTAGGCCCTGCGTTCTGACCATAGAGAGAGAGGAAGAAGAGGAGATCAGGAAAGCTGCACAGCTGATTAATAGTAAGATTGCAAAATATAGGGAAAAGTACGCAACTGCTGATCCCGTTGATTTTCTAGCTGTTACCGCGTTACAATTCACGGTAAAGATGCTGGAGGCTGAAAGGCGAAACGACGTGGAGCCGGTATTGGACGAGGTGAAGAAGATTAGTAGCAGGCTCGACGAAGTTGTGAAAGAGTAAAAAAGAAAGAGTTCTTTGAAAAGGAAATAGATATACCCGCATTATTTCGTATTTAACTGGAAAACTCAACACTTAACCAATTAGAGTGAAGCTTAGTTAGCCAAAGACAGGCCTCAACCCTTCGGGGTTCCTTCGGGACGGTGGAAGTTTGAATCTGACGGCAGCTCTACCCGTGTCTAACAGGGGTTTTTTAAAGAAGAAATGATGCGGGTTTTTTGTATAAACAAAAAACACCAAAATATATTATATAACTATAAATTCAAGTTACGAATATGATAACAATAATAATTACCGGTGTTATTGCTCTGATAGTGGGATTCGTTCTAGGATACCTGCTAATCAACATGACCTTGAAATACAGGAGCAAAAACATCATCAAGGAAGCGGAAGCAGAGGCGGAAGTAATTAAAAAAGACAAGATTTTGCAAGCAAAGGAGAAATTCCTGCAGATAAAGGCCGAACACGAAAAACAAGTGAATGCCCGCAATAGCAAAATCCTTCTCGCAGAAAATAAGCTAAAACAAAAAGATGCCGAATTGGCTCGTAAAATGGAAGAATGTCAACGCAAGATCAAAGACGCGGAGACACAACAGGAGACGCTAGAGGCCCAAAAAGAATTACTGGAAAAGAAACACGCCGAACTGGATAAATTCAAAAAACAACAGATCGAGCAACTGGAAGCCATTTCCGGGATGTCTGCCGATCAGGCAAAGGAAAAACTCATCAGTTCTTTGAAAGACGAGGCCGAAACCGAAGCGATGTCATACGTGAACGAGATTATGGAAGAGGCAAAAATGACGGCAAACATGGAGGCGAAAAAGATCGTGGTAAAAACCATCCAACGGGTGGCCACGGAAACTGCCACTGAAAACGCCGTATCTATATTCCATATTGATTCGGATGAAATCAAAGGACGTATCATCGGACGGGAAGGACGTAACATCCGGGCGCTGGAAGCAGCCACCGGTGTTGAAATCATCGTGGACGACACCCCGGAGGCAATTGTACTTTCCGGATTTGACCCGGTAAGACGAGAAATCGCTCGCCTTTCACTCCACCAATTAGTTACCGACGGACGTATTCACCCGGCACGGATTGAGGAAGTCGTAAACAAGGTGAAAAAACAAATCGAGGAAGAGATCGTCGAGACTGGAAAACGCACCACCATCGACTTGGGTATTCACGGGTTGCACCCGGAATTGATCCGGTTGGTCGGTAAAATGAAATACCGTTCTTCTTACGGGCAGAACTTGTTACAACACGCTCGCGAAACAGCCAACCTCTGTGCCATCATGGCCGCGGAATTGGGCTTGAACGTGAAGAAAGCAAAACGTGCCGGATTATTGCATGACATAGGTAAAGTGCCCGATGACGAACCGGAATTACCGCACGCAATCCTCGGTATGCGCCTAGCAGAAAAATACAAGGAGAAACCGGATATTTGCAACGCTATCGGTGCTCACCACGAAGAAATTGAAATGACAACGATGATCGCCCCGATCGTTCAGGCTTGTGATGCCATCTCAGGCGCACGTCCGGGAGCAAGACGGGAAGTAGTTGAGTCATACATCAAACGCCTGAAAGAGATGGAAGACCTTGCACTTTCTTATAATGGAGTGGTCAAGACCTACGCCATCCAAGCAGGCCGCGAATTACGGGTAGTCGTTGGTAGTGAAAAGGTATCTGACACGGAGGCAGAGAAAATTTCATACGAGATCGCTAAAAAGATTCAGGATGAAATGACCTACCCCGGACAGGTGAAAGTCACGGTGATTCGAGAAACACGCGCTATAAACTACGCAAAATAATTAAAAGTCCGGCCGAGATAGCCGGACTTTTAAGTTACAGGTTACAAGTTAGCAGGTTACAGGTTTAAAGTCGAAGACTTAACTTGTAACCTGTAACTTTTTAATCCAGCCGGGGCGACAGGATTAAAAAACCCCAAACATTTGTCCGGTATTATTTGTTTTACTAAATTTGGTTGCTCAAAAAGTAAACAGTATATGGAGCCAATAAAATCATCAGAATTAATCACGAACGATGACGGGAGTGTCTTTCACCTCCACCTTCATCCCGAAGATCTGGCAGAACAAGTGATCCTCGTGGGTGACCCTTCCCGAGTAGAAATGATTGCCTCGTATTTCGAGAAAATAGAAGTCAGGAAAAGCGACCGGGAGTTCTGTACCATCACCGGATATTACAAGGGACACCGCCTGTCAGTTATCTCTACCGGAATCGGTGCGGATAACATTGACATTGTGATGAATGAACTGGATGCTTTGGTCAATATCAACTTGCACACCAAAGAAATAAATGCGGAAAAGAAAACATTAAATATAGTACGAATCGGGACTTCCGGTTCCGTGCAGGCAGATGTACCCGTACATTCATTCGTGATCTCGGAAATGAGCCTCGGCATAGACGGGGTATTGCGTTTCTACCGGGATAACGAAATGGTATGTGATGCCGCTTTCGAGGAGGCCTTTATCAAGGAATGTCACTGGACACCCTTAGCAGCCCGCCCGTATGCGGTAAAAGCATCTGACGAACTGGTGGACAAATTACACACGGAAGGCGTTACCGTGAAAGGCGTCACGTTGACGGCAAACGGATTCTACGGGCCACAAGGACGAGTGCTTCGCTTACCGATCGAGATGCCGACAGTGAATGATGAAATTGCCCGTTTCGAATTCGGGAATTACAAAATTGTCAATTACGAGATGGAAAGTGCCGCCATTGCCGGGCTGGCCGCTCTTATGGGCCATCGGGCCACCACGATTTGCTTGATCATTGCCAACCGGGCCAACGGGGATGCCTCGGCCGATTACAAACCGCACATGAAGAAACTTATTGAATATACATTAAATTCTCTCATACGTTAATCACTTATTAATTATGATTCAAAGGATTCAAACTATTTACTTGCTCGTGGTAGCTATCATCATGACGATTCCGTTGTACGTGCCGATCGCCCAATTGCTTATCCCGAATGACGCGAGCTATAACTTTTTTACTTATGGCGTGGTTCTCATTGGAGAAAACAGCGTGCTACAAGCCCACTACTGGGCCTTGTTAATCATGAATATTTTCACGATCGGAGTTCCCTTAGTGAACGTGTTCTTGTTTAAAAAACGTTTCCTCCAATTGCGTTTATGTATCGTGGAAATCATCTTATTGATCGGTGCCATTATCTTGATGTGGTATCACATCAATCAATTCGCGGACAAAATGAACGCCGAGATTCTTTATAAATTCAGCCTTATATTGCCCGTGATCTGTATTATTTTCACATACCTGGCCATAAGGGGAATACTTAAAGACATCAAATTGCTCAAATCTTTTGACAGAATTCGATAATTATCAAAATAATCATAAACCAATAACTAAAAATGAGAAAAGCACATTTACTGGTTACACTAGCGTTTGTTTGCTGCACCACGTACACGATGGCCTGCACGAACTTTTTATTCACGAAAGGAGCAACGAAAGACGGGTCGACAATGGTCACTTATTCTGCCGACTCCCACGTTTTATACGGAGAATTGTATCACTGGCCCGCACAAGACTGGCCTGCCGGAAGTATGCTCGATGTCTACGAGTGGGACACCGGTAAATTTATGGGTAAAATCCCGCAAGTAGCCCACACGTACAACGTGGTAGGAAACATGAACGAGCATCAGCTCGCTATTTCCGAAACCACTTTCGGGGGACGTAAAGAACTGGAATCCCAAACGGGAGCTATTATAGATTATGGTAGCGCCATATATATCACGTTACAACGTGCGAAAAATGCCCGTGAGGCCATTGTGGTAATGACCGACTTGATTGAAAAATACGGTTGGGCAAGTAGTGGAGAGTCGATCTCTATCATTGACCCGAACGAAGTATGGATTATCGAAATCATCGGTAAGGGAGAAGGAGAAAAAGGAGCTGTTTGGGTAGCACGTATGGTACCGGACGGGTATGTTTCCGCCCACGCGAACCAAGCTCGTATCACGACTTTTCCGCTAGAAGGTAAAACTTCTATCTCTTCTGACAAAATGAACAAGATTTACGATCCGAATATCACCACCGTGTATTCCAAGGACGTGATCTCTTTCGCGAAAGAAAAAGGATTCTATCCTCAAGACGGGAAAAATAAAGATTTCAGTTTCTCTGATACTTACGCTCCGGTTGACTTCAGCGGGGCTCGTGCCTGTGAAATCCGTGTCTGGGCATTCTTCAATGCCGTGAACCCGGACATGGCTCAATACTGGGATTACGCCACGGGAAGAAACATTCAACGGGATAGCAAAGGTTACGCAACCAACCGTATGCCGTTATGGATTAAACCCAGCGAGAAAGTAGACGTGATGCAAGTGATGGATTTCATGCGCGATCACCTGGAAGGAACAGAACTGGATATGAGCAAGGATATGGGAGCCGGCCCGTACGAATGTCCGTACAGATGGCGTCCGATGAGTTTCAAAGTAGACGGGAAAGAATATGTTCACGAAAGAGCAACAGCAACCCAACAAACCGGATTCACATTTGTAGCACAATGTAGAAGTTGGTTACCCGATGAAATCGGAGGAATCCTTTGGTTTGGTGTTGATGATGCAGCCAGTTCCGTGTATTTCCCGATGTATTCAGCAGCCACGGAAGTACCTTTTGCTTTCGCAGTTGGTAACGGCAGCATGATGGAATTCACCAATAAAGCAGCCTTCTGGGTATTCAACCAAGTAACGAACTTCGCGTACACACGCTATAACTTGATTCACCCGGAAATTCGTGCAAAACAAGTTGCGCTGGAACAACAATACGTGAATTTCGTCCAAATGATCGATGCCGGAGCAAAAGAGATGTTAGCTCAAGACAAAGAATCAGCGATTAAATTTATCACGGACTTCTCCTGTCGCACGGGAAATCAGCTGGTGGACACGTGGAGAGATTTTTACGGTTACCTGTTCTGCAAATTCATGGATGGTAACGTGAAAACCGCAATCCCGGGAGAGAAAAACCCGAAAGTGGAGCAACCCGCTTTACCGGAATGGTATCTCCGAATGATTATCGAACAGACGGGTAAAAAACTTGAGGTGGTAGAATAAACACTACAAAATAAATATTCCGATGCTTGCATCGGAATATTTATTTTTCTACCTTTGCCATTCGATTTTGAAACGTACGTAGTCTCTTACATAAAAGACAAAAGTCGTAATACTGCGTTCGATAAATAAACTTTTTAAAATAAAGACAATGGACTTAATTAAAATTGCGGAACAGGCTTTTGCTCAAGAAAACGCTATCGAAATTCCTTCATTCAACACGGGTGATACCATTAGCGTACACTACAAAATTAAAGAAGGAAACAAAGAACGTATTCAGATTTTCAAAGGTGTTGTTATCCAAATTAAGGGAACAGGAACTACCAAGACTTTTACGGTTAGAAAAATGTCTGGTAACGTGGGCGTAGAACGTATCATTCCTTTCAATTCTCCTTACATTCATGCAATCGAGGTGAACAAGAGAGGTGTTGTTCGTAGATCCAGAATTTTCTACTTCCGTGAGCTTACCGGAAAGAAAGCAAAAATTAAAGAGAAGAAATTTTAATTTAAGCTTTAGCCATATAAAAAAGCCTCGTTTGAAACGAGGCTTTTTTATTTAAACATTTTCTCAAAATTTCTTCGTTGAAACGTAACAATTTAATTCCAAAATCCATACTATTCATTTAAGAAAATCCTAACTTTGCAAGAAGGTAAATAAAATGAGTACTTATGGAAAATAATGACATCATAAAAATAGCCCGAGCCAAAGCCGAAAAATGGTTGGACAAGGCATACGATGAAAAAACACGCGAAGAAGTAAAACGCATGTTGGAAAACACGGACACGACAGAATTGATTGAATCGTTTTACAACGATCTGGAATTCGGAACCGGTGGTTTACGGGGAATCATGGGAGTGGGAACCAACCGCATGAACATTTACACGGTAGGCGCTGCCACACAAGGTTTTTCAAACTACATCAACAAGATGTTCCCGAATGAAAAAAAAGCCGTATGTATCGGTCATGACTGCCGTCATAACTCCCGGCTCTTTTCAGAAACAGCCGCCAATATTTTCTCGGCCAACGGAATACACGTTTACCTGTTCGAAGATTTGCGCCCCACGCCCGAAATGTCATTTGCTATCCGGGACTTAGGCTGCAAAGGTGGTGTTATTCTTACCGCCTCTCACAACCCGAAAGAATATAATGGTTATAAAGCATACTGGGATGACGGATCGCAACTCGTTCCCCCGCATGATAAGAACGTGATCGATGAAGTAAAAAAAGTACAAGTCTCGGATATTAAATTCGAAGGAGTACCGGAAATGATCACCATTTTAGGAAAAGATTTTGACAAAAAATACCTGGATAAAGTGAAAACGTTAAGTCTTTCACCGGAAGCCATACAAAAAGAACACGATTTAAAAATCGTCTTTACCCCACTACATGGAACTACCTACGAACTTGTTCCTGCCTCTTTACGTAACTGGGGATTCACGAACATTCATACCGTACCGGAGCAAAGTATTCCCGACGGGGATTTCCCGACCGTGGCATCTGCAAACCCGGAGGAACCGGCAGCTTTCAAAATGGCTCTAGACTTGGCTCGCAAAATTGATGCAGATTTGGCTATGGCTTGTGACCCGGATGGGGACCGTATTGGTATCGCCGTAAAAAATGACGCGGGAGAATGGACGCTATTGAACGGAAACCAGACCAATATTATTTTCACGGAATACATCATCCGCAGAAAAAAAGAACTGAACCAACTTAAAGGTGGTGAATACACGGTAAAAACCATCGTCACTACCGAATTGATTAAAGATATTGCAGAAAAGAATCACATCATCTGTTATGACGTGTACACTGGATTCAAATGGATTGCCGACGTGATCCGCAAAGAAGGCGGGGAGAAATTCATCGGTGGCGGGGAAGAATCCTTTGGCTACATGCCGGGAGCATTTACCCGGGACAAAGACGGGGTTTCTGCCACGTCATTAATGGCCGAAATCGCCGCTTGGGTAAAGATGCAAAATAAAACACTGTACTCTTTCCTCAAGGAAATCTACGCCAAATACGGATTCTCACAAGAGAGGATGATTTATATCGTGCGCAAAGGTTTAAGCGGGGCGCAAGAGATCAAAGCCATGATGGAAGAGTTCCGCCACAACACCCCGAAGGAGATCAATCATAGTCCGGTTGTGTTGAAAAAAGACTACCTCTCTTTGGAAGCGACCAATTTACAAACCGGAGAAAAAACGCACCTCAATTTCGAGACGAAAAGTGACGTTTTGCAATTCTTCTTGGCCGATGGTAGTAAGATTTCCGTTCGTCCTTCCGGTACCGAACCTAAGATTAAATTTTACTTTGAAGGTCGGGCCCAGATGAAAGATATAAATGACTATGAACGGGCGCAACAGGATGCGAACGCCCGTATTGATGCTATTATCAAGGATTTGAAACTTCAATAAAAAGCATAAAGGTGTCAAAAGTCATTTTTCAAACTTCCTCCCCCCTTCGGGGTACTCCCTCTATAAACAGAGGGAGAGCTGAAATACTCCCTGTCTTCGGGAGGAGTCACCAGCTCCTCCTCTGTTTATAGAGGAGGTGGCACGAAGTGACGGAGGAGTTTAATAAATGACTTTTGACACCTCTCTTTTACCCCTCCATTTCGATCATCTCATCCTTGAAATTAATCAGGTATAATTTTTTGCGGGCCCGGGTAAATGCAGTGTATAGCCAACGCCAATACTCATCGTCATAAGAATCCTCTCCCAGCCATCCCGGATCAACAAATACCGCATCCCATTGTCCCCCTTGGGCTTTATGACACGTGACTGCATAGGCAAATTTAATTTGCAGGGCATTATAATATTCGTTCTCTTGAATTTTCTTAAACCGTTTTTGCTTGGAAGCAATATCTGTATAATCCTCTTCCACGGCCATATACAACCGCCGATAATCTTCATAACTCAATGCAGGTTGTTCCGTGGTCAAGGTATCCAACATGACCCATGCCGTGATCTCTTCCTCGTAACCGTAAATACTTAGACGAGTGTTGACAAAATGGAATCCGTATAAATCCTTATATTTCCCGACCTTCTCCACAGTGGCAATATCCCCGTTCGCGATAAAATCCACCTTATCGTACTCCGC